>JAYWCY010000353.1:0-3114 GCA_043780175.1 Chitinophagales bacterium | reverse complement strand
TTTAATACTCATACTATTTTGAATGCCACCATCAGTTTGTGATTGTTCTTCACTAGTAATATAAGCTCCATAATTTTTGATGTTTTTATGAATGTCATTATTGAAAGTAGTGTAGTCTTTCACTTGTAAAGCGATATCAGCAGTTTTAATAATTTTTTTATCCCAATCAATTTTTTCTGGTGCTTTTGGCGGGGTATTTTGTGGTTCTTCTTTTTTAAAATCTTCCTTAGATATTGATACAGAATCGACAGTTGCAGAAGCGATACCAAAATCCTGAATTAATAGATTTTTCTCACTTTTAAATGATTCTTTTGATTTACCACATGATAGTAGCAGCACGGCTATTATAGCCATGAAAAGGGTGATTTGTTTCATTATGTTGTAGATTTTTAGATGAGATGCAGAGAAGGAAAAATTACATACAGCAGGCAATCGTACAGCCGAATTATTGGCGTTTTAAAGCAATTACTAAACTATCTTTAGAGATAATAGAAATTAAGCTGTCATTAGTTTTTGAGATGATGTAAGGTGCAAATGTGGTGTCTTATTTTACAAACAAAGTATCTGCTTGTAAATAGTAATAATTGTTTGTAGAATCCTTAGGTGATAACACATTTATGGTACTATCTGCATTGAATTTAAAAACGTAATTACTATCTAATGTGCTTGCTAACAATGAGCCAATTATAGGTAATTTGCTATTGTTAATTACGGTGTCAACTTGCCACTTACCTACTAAGCTAAATGGGTGTTTATCGTCTGCTTTTGATGCAAACCATTTACATGAAATACCAACAATAATTACAGTTGCAACGGCTATGGTTGCGATGATTGTCTTTTGCATTTTTTGCGGTTTTATTTATGAGAGAAATAAAATTGCAGGCCCGCATAGCTTAATAGTAAATAGCCTGAAATAGTAACCATTTGCAAAAGTTAAAGAAAAGACAAAGGCAAATTTGAATCGTAATGTGCATAAAAAAGCCCCGAAAAATCGAGGCCATTTCTACATATTTTTCAACCATTATTTAGCATAATCAGAAGGCTTCATCTCGCCTAGTTCCATGATGACATTCCATTCATCGCTGGTTACTGGCTGTACAGATAACCGACCTAAACGTACTAGAGCCATTTTTTCTAATCTTACATCAGCTTTTACTTGCGCCAAAGTAACGGGCTTTTTTAACTTTTTTAATGGTTTGACATCTACAACTACCCAGTTAGCATCTTCGGTTGTTGGATCTTGATAATACTCTTTTACAAGCTTTGCAATACCAACTACTTCCATGCCTTCATTGCTATGATACCACAACAACAAATCGCCTTTTTTCATGGCTTTTAAATTGTTACGAGCTTGGTAGTTTCTTACACCATCCCAAAATGTTTGCCCGTCTTTTTCAAACAGATCCCAGCTATACTTAAACGGTTCGGATTTTATTAGCCAATAGTTCATAATTACTAATTTGGAATTAAAAATTTGAAATTGTATTACCACCCACTTGCCAAAACGTCTGCCAAATGCATCACTTGCAATCCAGCATTTTTGTTCTTATTTCTTCCATCAATATGCATCAAGCAACTCATATCTGTACTGATTAAATAATCGGCCTTTGTGTCTGTTGCATTGGTAATTTTTTGATCAGCCATAGCGATACTAATTGGCTCAAATTTTACGGCAAATGTGCCACCAAAACCACAGCAAGTTTCTACATCATTCATCTCTACTAATTCAAGTCCTTTTACCTTACTTAGCAATTGTCTTGGTTCGGTTTTAATGTGGCATTCTCTCAAGCCAGCACAGCTATCGTGGTAGGTAGCTCTACCATTAAAGGTTGCACCTATATCATCTATTTTAAGAACATTAATTAGAAAATCGCTTAACTCAAACGTACGCTGCCCTAAAGCAACTATCTCTTTACGATTAGCCGCAGTATCAAATAATTTTGGATAATAATTTCTTACAAAACCAACGCAACTAGCACTGGGCGCTACTATATGATCAGCATTTGCAAAGTCTTTCATAAACTTACTACATACTTCTTTGCTTTCGCCCCAAAAACCAGCATTAAATGCTGGTTGACCACAGCAAGTTTGGTTCGTATTATAGCTAACGTTACAGCCAACTTTCTCAAGCACTTTTACCATATTAAAAGCTACCTGTGGATAGAGTTGGTCTACAAAACATGGTATAAAAATCTGTACGTTCATATATTTCACACAAAGAAACTAAGAATACAAAGTACGCTAAGTATTATCTAGATTCTATTTACTGAATGATTTATTAAGTGTAATCATTTTAAGAGCTGTAATGGCTGCTTCTTCGCCTTTATGGCCATGACTACCACCAATTCTTTCGATGGCTTGTTGCTCTGTATCAACTGTTAAAATACCAAATATTGTTGGCACATTTAGCAGCATATTTAAGCTTACAACACCATCTGTTACAGCTTTACACACATAGTCAAAATGTGGTGTATCGCCACGAATAACGGCGCCTAAAGCAATAAATGCATCCGCTTTTTGCTTAGCATTTTCTTGATACGCTTTAATGGCAAATGGGATTTCAAAAGCACCAGGCACTATCAATATTTTAAACTTTGCACCTTGTTCTTTTAAGCTCTTTTTTGCGCCAGCTTCTAGCTTATTTACAATATTTGCATTCCATTCTGTTTTCACAATAACAACAAAGGCATCCTTTATAGAGGGGATGCCTTTTTGCAATGTGGTGTTACCTTTAGTAGCCATACATTAGTTTATGCTTAAGTCAGCTTTTTCTACACTAATTCTATTAATGTATTTGTCAGCTTGTTGGGCTTTTTCTGTTTTAGGAAATTTTACTTTTAATGATTTGAATAGCTCTAATGCTTCTTTGTTTTTGTTCATAGTTGAACTTAATAAAGCTGCACGGAACAAATATTCAGCAGATAATGCTTCATCATACTCAAAGGTATTACTTGCCTTTGTATAATAGTCTACTGCATCTTCTTTTTTACCAGCTTCTGCATAAGCATCGCCTAATACACCGTATGCTGCAGCTTGAATTTGTTTTGCATCAGTTTTGAAGTCTTTTAAGTGCTCAATGGCTTTGTTAAAATCACCCAACTTCAGGTAACTAAC
>JAYWCY010000352.1:0-4887 GCA_043780175.1 Chitinophagales bacterium | reverse complement strand
AAATAATGGCAATAGTTACTAGTGTTAATCTATAATTCATCGTTTAATATTTTAATTCAATTACAAAATTAAAGTTCAACGCTTTTAAAACCGTTTTTGCTAAAAGTTTCTTTTAAAAAAAGGATAACATTAACATAATTATAGAGAAGAACGAATTGTAAGATAAAATGGAATTTCTAAATGCTGTACAGAACGGTCTAAAATCAATTGTGCAGTTTTTTTACCCATCATTTCAAAATCGCTAGAAATAGTGGTAATTCCATTAAGAATGATTTTTTTTAATGGGGTTTCGTTGTAGGAAATCACACCCACATTTTTACCAACTTTTAGTTTAGTGGCCAATATTTTTTCAATCAATAATACCAAGTCATCTTCCATTAAATTAATATATACTTCGCCATCTTTAATAGTTTCTTTAACAATATCATGTACCACAGAATGTTCGAAGGCATATTCGTTGCAAAAATGGTGAAAGCCATTAATAATTTCTTGTGGAAAATATGTATACGAAGGAAAAATAATTTTAATGGTATGATACTTTCTTAATTGCGGTAATGCTTGTTCTAACGCACCGTAAATATCTTTTTCAAAATTCTCGTACACAGCTCCATAGGCACCATCTACACCCTTTACAAGCTTATCTAGTAATATTAATTTGTCTTTAGGAATGGTATTAATAATTTCTTGTGCATGCTCACTACCATACATAAAATGTGGTATAATTACATAATGTGTATAGCTGTCTTTTTTGTTTAAAATTAGGCGTTTAAAAAAGTCAAAATCGTTATTGTAAATGTAAAAATCTATAGAGGCCAAATCACCCAAGGTTTTTACAAATGTGTCGTAAATAATTTTTTTGTGTGAGCTAAGTTTATTGAATAGTAGAAATATTTTAAGTTCTTGCTTTACCGATGTAGACATTACAAAATTGCCTTTACCAGGAACAGAGCGGATTACACCAATAGATCTTAAATATTTGTAAGCCTTTTCGGCAGTATCTCGTGAAATCTCAAACTCAAAACTAAGTTCATTAATAGAAGGTAAAATTTCGCCGGTTTCTATTTTTCCATCACCAATTGCTTTAATAATGGAATTAGCAAGTTGTATGTACTTAGGTGTACCAGAATAGTAATCTATAAAAAGGTATTTAAATACAAAGTTTTTCTTCATTACTTACAAAAATTCATCTGGTAAATTTATGGCATAAAAATGATCTAGCTATAATGATTATTTGTAGAAAGTATTGACTTCATTTCGTTTTGTAAAGGGTTATTATATAAATTACTTAATTTCTTGAAACTTTAAGTGAATTTTATAACGAATTTGGTTTTTAGCGAGCAATAAGTGTGGATAGCGATAAACTAGTGGTAAAATGCTATTTGTAGATATTTTTTTAAGACAGGATGGTGCATGATGGTATATATTTTACCCAAGGTTATTTTCGCACTAACGATTACGAAAATGCTTCTCCAATGAAATGTCTTTTGCAACTATTAATGTATCACAGCTACGATCACGCCATTATCAATATTATTTCAAATAACAGTCGTAGGTTACAGCGTCCACAGCTATTGTTTAATTTTTTTTATAAACCCTACCATTCACAAAAATTGCTACCATGAAAAAAAATTTCTTACTCTTTCTGTTCATTAGTTTTTGCCTACCAATGGCGGTAATCGCGCAAAACAAAACAGTTAAAGGACAAATCTACGACGATGCAGGTACCGGAATTGCAGATGTAACAGTGTCGCTTAAAAATTCAACTTTGAAAGCGATAACTGATGCTGCGGGTAGGTTTAGTATATCTGTACCATCTACTAACAAAAAAATTGAATTAGTAACTAGCCATATCAATTATCAAGGACAAACTGTAATAGTTACTGGGCCAGAGGTAGCTATCACACTTAAAAAATCTCAAAAGGATTTAGATGAAGTAATAGTTGTAGGATACGGTACTCAAAAAAAAGGTAGTGTAACTGGGGCTGTTGCTACTTTTAATGCTAAAAGTGTAGAAGAACGACCCCTTGTAAGGGTTGACCAAGCTTTGGTAGGCCAGATGGCGGGTGTTACAGTAAAGCAAACAAGTGGCGCACTTGGTAAAGGTTTCAGTATCCAAGTAAGGGGTACTGGATCTATTAGTGCTGGTAACGAGCCGTTATATGTTATTGATGGATTTCCTTTGGCAACTGCAGCACCAAATGGGTCGGGTAATTTTGGCTCTGGTAACCCATTAGACAATATCAATCCGAATGATATTGAAAGTATACAAGTTTTAAAAGATGCTGCCGCAGGTGCCATTTATGGATCTAGAGCAGCGAATGGGGTAGTATTAATTACTACAAAAAAAGGTCAATCTGGTAAACCAAGAATTAACGCTAATATCTATAGTGGTTACAATGAAAGAAGTAGAAAATTAGATATGCTAGATGGTAATGGATGGATAGATAGAGCAACTGAAATTATTAATTCTCAATGGATTGCATCTGGTGCTGGCAGAACTGCAAGCCAAACAAATGCACAACGTGCTACTATCTTAGGATTAGCACCTGGTACCATTAATACTTCTTTAATGACAGATGATAGATGGGCGATGCCTGGTCATCCTGGCTTAAGTTTTATTGATTGGCAAGATCAAATTTTTAGAAAAGGGCAAGTGCAGAATTATCAATTGTCTGCAAGTGGCGGTAATGAATTTGTGCGTTATTATGTATCTGGTAATTATACCAACCAAGACGGTATGGTAACAAATACCAACTATACCTCTTATTCAGCAAGAGCCAATGTAGAGTTTATCGCTAACAAAAAACTAAAGTTTGGTATCAATCTTGCCCCATCTTATTCAATAACAAACGATCCTGGTGTTGAAGGAAAAGATAATATTTTTCACCAAACATTGAGTTTTACACCAGTTCAAGAAGATACCATGGGTACACTGGCCAACATTGGCAGAAACGGTCAATACCAATGGGGTGTTTCTACTAATAGCCCAGTTGGTAAACTTCAAAACATCATTGGTCAAACAAAACGATTTAGAACCTTAGCTTCAATTTTCGGCGAATATCAAATTATAAAAGGACTTACTTTCAAAACGACTATTAACTTAGATAATACAGATAATACTTCTAAAACCTACGTGCCATATATTGTTAGTAGTACCCAAGCAACGAGAGCAGCTCAGTTAACAACGCTAACATCAGGTACTTTTAACACGTATAAAAAAATAACATTTGTTAATGAAAATACGCTGAATTATTCAAAAGTATTTGGTGGCAAGCATGATATATCAGCATTGGCTGGCTATGCATATAATAGCGGGCGAATAGAAACATCTAGTATTTCTTCAAATGGTGGGTTTAGTAGCAATGTCATTACTACATTAAATGCAGCTAATGGCATCACGGGTAACACAACAGAATCAAAAAACGTTCTGATATCTTATTTTGGTAGAGTTCAATACGCCTATAGTAATAAATATTTATTGTCTGCAAGTATTCGAAGAGATGGCTCTTCAAGATTTGGGTACAACAATCAATGGGGTTTATTCCCATCAGCATCTGTAGGTTGGCGAGTTTCTCAAGAAAATTTTATGCAGAATGTACGTTTCTTTAACGATTTAAAACTTAGGGCAAGCTGGGGAAATTCTGGTAATTATAATATTGGCGATTATAGTACCATCCCTACTTTATCAACGAGTAATTATACTTTTAATGGTCAATCAGTGGTTGGACAAGCACCAGGTGTAATTGCTAATCCTAATTTAGGTTGGGAAAAATCTGAAACCTATGATGTTGGTTTTGATGCAACCATTCTAAAAAATCGAATCACAGTTTCCTTCGATTATTACTCTAAACTTAATACAGATTTATTGTTAAATGTGGGCATACCTAATGCAACTGGATTTCCTACGTATTTAAACAATGCGGGTAGCTCTAGAAATAAAGGCTGGGAGCTAGAAATAAGTACTCGCAATATTACAAGCAAAACATTTCAGTGGACTACTTCTTTAAATCTTAGCCATAATACCAATAAAGTCGTTTCGTTGGCTGGTAGTCAAAACCAATTGCTAATACCGTCATCGTTTGATATTGCACATTCGATTTTAAAAGTAGGTGAGCCAATATATTCTATATATGCCGTAAGAATGCTTGGTACTTTAACTGCTGATGATATTACAAAAGGAGTAGCCCTTTTTGGTGCTGAAAAAGAAGGAGATCCAAAATATTTTGATGCAAATGGAGATGGGGTGATAGATGCAAATGATAGAGTAATAGTTGGCCATCCAACACCAGACTATACTTGGGGCATTACCAACACATTTAAGTATAAAGCATTTGATTTAAGCTTTTTAATACAAGGTCAAAATGGAGGTTCTATTTATTCTTTATTAGGTCGTGCTCTAACGCGAACTGGTCAAGGCGCATCCGACAATGCACCAGCATTTTATAATAATAGATGGCGTTCTGCTACAGACCCTGGTGATGGTAGAGTAAGTAAAGCTTATTCAACATTTGGTAGGATTATCAATACCGATTGGTTGTATTCTTCTAATTATTTTAGAGTTAGAGAAATTACACTAGGTTACAATCTCGGGTCTGTTATCAATAAAAAATATGTGCAGGGTGCTAGATTGTACATGACATTAGAAAACTTTTTTGGTAAAGACAAATATTATGGTGGTCTAAATCCAGAAGCTACCAATACAGATTTAAGTGGTAATAGTGCTTATCCAGAGGCAGGAGATTATGGTGGATTACCATTGCCAAAATCTTTTATTGTGGGCTTGAATATTAATTTTTAAATCAAAAAAATCATCATTGTGAAAAAAATATTTTTATTATTAGTATTGGTCTTATCGCTGGCAGCCTGCGAAAAAGATTTAAATCAGGT
>JAYWCY010000351.1:0-3184 GCA_043780175.1 Chitinophagales bacterium | reverse complement strand
CCAGTGTATAAATTACCGTTTGGTGCGCCCATACCTATACCAGCTATTGCATCTTTGCCACCATTACGGTCAATCATGGGTTGTAACTTTTTGTACAGCTCATCTACAAAAACGTTGATAGGTTTTTCGCTATTGGTAGGTATTCTATCTTGCTCTAAAATATGTCCTTCCTTATCTACTATACCAAATTTTGCGGTAGTACCACCAAGGTCTATACCTACTGCAAACTGCGGTGTTATTGTGCTTTTCATGTTAAATACTATTATCTATGTCAAGTTGTTATTATCGTTTGGTTTAATGGCCACTTTTCGCCGCCACATCATAATCTATGCCTTGGGCTTTTAAAATGCTTTTAGCTTTTACGGCATAAAATGCCATGTATGCAAAACAAGCAACGCCAACGATATAGCTAAATTGAATACCCAATAAATGATCTGATGCCAACCAACCTTGCAATACACTTATTAGCCCGCCGCCCATAATCATCATAATTAATAAACTACTGCCTTCGTTTGTGTGTTTGCCCAATCCTGCAACTGATAGTGTAAAAATACAAGGCCATAATGTGCTGCAGAATAAGCCTACACTTACAAAAGCAAATACACTTATCATACCTGTTGTAAGCATCCCAATCGCTAAAGATGTGATACCCATTAACGAGAAAATAAGTAACATTCTTGCAGGACTGCCCTTGCTTAAAATATCGCCGATAATCATCGCAATAATTACAAATCCATATACATAAAAAGGCGTCACATCTCTATGAAACACAGAGTTTACGATTAAGAATACACCAAATGCTAAATAGGGCATTAAGAAATTAAGTATTTTTTTTGCACCTGCACTTACATCAAAAGCACCAACTGCACCAGTCCATCTACCCATCATTAAACTTGCCCAATAGAGTGAAATGTAAGGGGCATTAAAATCGTTGGTAAATTCCTTGGCGCCTGATAAATGCAATGATTTTAAAACGGCATTACCATTTAATATTTCAAAATGCTGACGCAAATATTCGGGTAAATTACTAGCTGTAGACACCTCGACACCTACATATACAAAAATGCCAATCATCCCTAAAACTAACTGCGGATATTGAAACACAGATGGTTTATGCAATACTTTATTGATTGATTCTGCTTCTTCTACTGCTACTTCTTCTAGGTCGATTTTATTAGGTACAGCAGAGAATTTTAGAAAAACAGCAACTAATAAGAAAGCTGCACCAACCACTAAGTATGGCAATTTTACACTGCCAATATCTGCTATTGTATTGCCAGTGCTAACGCTACCAAATATGGCAAGGCTTACTAATAATGGCCCTATTGTAGTGCCAAAGTTATTAATACCCCCAGCCATGCTTAAGCGTTGCGAACCAGTTTTAGGATCGCCCATTACGATGGCCAATGGGTTAGCCGCAATTTGCTGTAGCGAGAAGCCTAGCCCTACAATAAATAAACCAGATAGCATTAATGTAAATGATGCATTATTGGCCGCAGGATAAAATAATAAAGTACCAATGGCCGAAATAATTAAGCCAATTACAATACCGTTTTTATAACCAATCCTATTTAAAATATCGCCGCCTGTGAATTTAGAGATAAGAAAATAGATAATAGAACCAACTGTATATGCCATATAAAATGCAAAAGCAACCAGCTGACTTTGTAACTGCGTTAAGTCAAACGCCTTCTTAAATACAGGTATTAAAATATCGTTGCTGGCAGCAACAAATCCCCAAAAGAAAAATACAGTTACTAGAGTAGCAAACTGCCCCCATTTAGTTTTCTGGTTCATAGTGCAAACTTTTTTAGTTAGGGGCTGAAAATAAAGAGTTTTATTTACATAAAATTGTTTGCTTAAAATTTGTTACAAAAGATATTACCCCTAATTTGGATTTCAATTACAAAAAACGATTATTTATATGGAAATAATTCACGTTAGTGCCGAATGTTACCCGATGGCTAAAGCAGGTGGCTTAGGCGATGTAGTAGGTGCTTTACCTAAATACCAATGCAAAGCTGGTCATCATGCCAAAGTGGTAATGCCAATGTACCGTACCAAGTTTTTATATACGAGTGAATGGGTGGTTGATTTTAAAGGCAGTGCTTATTTAGGGAATACCTATTTTGAGTTTACTATTATTAAAGAGGCAACTAATAAACTGGGCTACGATTTGTTTTTGGTAGATATCAATGGCTTACTTGACAGAGAAAAAATTTATGGTTATGATGACGATGCAGAGCGATTTATTTCTTTTCAAATAGCGGTACTTACTTGGTTAAATACTTGGCAGCATCAACCAGATATTATTCATGTACACGACTATCACGCAGGGCTCATCCCTTTTATGCTAAAGAATTGTTTTGCATTTAAACGGATGGCTTATGTTAAAACCATTCTTACGATTCACAATGCACAATATCAGGGTTGGCTTGGATGGGATAAAGCCAGTTACTTACCAGCTTATGATGGCTATAAATGGGGCGATTTAGATTGGAAAAATACCATTAACCCACTAGCAAGTGCGATCAAGTGCGCTTGGAAAGTGACAACCGTGAGCCATAGTTATATGGACGAATTACGCTTTAATAGCAATGGGTTAGAATATTTGTTTGAATATGAAAAAGGTAAATGTGTCGGTATTTTAAATGGTATAGACAATGAAGTTTGGGACCCAAATACTGACCCTTATCTGTTCAATAATTTTTCGATAAAGGGTGTCATGGCTGGTAAAAAGAAAAATAAAAAACAAATTTGCGAGACTTATGGCTTAGATGAAAATTTGCCATTATTTGCATTTATAGGTAGGCTGGTGGGTGAAAAAGCTGCCGACATACTGCCTAATGTTTTCTTAAATGCGTTGTACCACCAGCAAGGTAAAGCTTGTTATATGGTGCTTGGTAGTGGCGATAAACAAGTAGAATGGCAGTTGAATAATATAACCAACCAATACCAAGGTTTTTATAACGCAGTGATTGGTTATGATGAGGCTTTGAGTCATAAATTATATGCAGCGGCCGACTTTTTATTAATGCCAAGTAGGGTAGAACCTTGCGGGTTAAACCAAATGTATGCGATGCGCTATGGTACCGTACCAATGGTGCGTAGTACTGGCGGCCTACAAGATACTGTGAAAGATATGGGTGATTGGGAAGGCTTTGGTATTCGGTTTAATCATGCA
>JAYWCY010000350.1:0-8013 GCA_043780175.1 Chitinophagales bacterium | reverse complement strand
GGGTTTAGCAATGGCTAAAACTGGTTCTGGTGCTAATTTAATGGGCTATTATATGTTTCATGGCGGAAGTAATGCTATTGGCAAATTGTCAACATTACAAGAATCAAAAGCTACAAAATATCCAAATGATTATCCTATTATTAACTACGATTTTCAGTCGCCAATAGCAGAGTGGGGCGAGTTAAGATCATCTTACAAATACTATAAATTGTTTCATTATTTCTTGAATAGTTTTGGTGATAAATTGGCAGTTTGTAATACCTATTTTCCTAGTCAATTAGCAAAAAAAGCGAATGACACAACTACGTTACGTTGGTCGGTAAGAGCTAAGAAAAATAGCGGTTTCATCTTTGTAAATAATTACCAAAGGCAACTCGCAATGCATGATTTCAGTAATGTACAGTTTGCACTCAAACAAAGTGATGGTCAGATTTTGAATGTACCAGAAATCCCTATCACTGTGAAAAAGGATGCACAATTTATTTTACCCTTCAATTTAAATATTGGTGACGAAAATCTTGTATATAGTATAGCGCAGCCTATTTGTAATTTAAGCGCTAATCAAGAACTTGTGTATGTGTTTACTGCAATAGATGGTTTGCAGCCTGAATATTGCTTCGCAAATGTGGGGTTAAAATTAATAGCAAGTTCATCTTACAAAACCATAATAAGCGACCATCATTTAATTGTACAAATCAACCAAGCAGGTGTTAATTCGAGTATTATTTTTACTACGAAATCTGGCAAAAAAATCCGTATTATCACGTTATCGAACCAACAAGCTTTAAATGCTTGGAAAGCTAATATAAGTGGTAAAGAGTATCTATTATTATCCAATGCTGATTTGATAATTAATGCCGATAAGATTATGTTACAAAGTACCGATAAAACTTTAGCAAACCTTTCAGTCTTCCCAGCAATTGATGACTTATTATTTAGTAATCAAAAAAATGTAACTACCACGGCGGATGGCGTTTTTGCTAATTACAATTTCAATTTTGTAGCTAAAAAAATATCTATTAGCTGGCAAGAGGATACAAGCTTTAATCTTACTGCTAAAGCTTTGACGATTGATACAGCTAAGCCAATATTTTACCCTTTATATGCTGCCACATTGAAACCTATTGCTGATGCCAAATATTATAAAGTAAATATTCCGAATAATACTTTGCAAGGCTTATCCAATGCATTTCTTAAAATAGAATATGAAGGTGATACACAGGCGGCTTATCTTGATGGTAAGCTAATAGCAGATGATTTCTTCTATGGGTTTCCTATGACGATTGGGCTCAATCAATTACCCGCTGCAATAGGGAAATCACTGTCTTTGGTTGTTACACCATTAAAAGATGATAGTAAGATTTACTTTGAAGACGGTATTCGTGAACCGCTGATAGGAAAGAATAAAGCGCAAATCAATGGTATTACAATTATTCCACAATACAGCACTACTATTACTGGCTTCAAATAATTCGTTTAATAATATTTAATAAATACAGTGTTATGCGTTCATTAATTACGACCATTTTTTTGCTCTTACTGTTTGTATTGTCAAGTAGTTATGCTCAAAAGTTACCACCTAAAAAAGAGGTTATCAAAACAATGGCATTAGCCAATAGTTATTTTATGCAAAAGTGGCCAGACCCAAACAAAGATATTTTTGTGCCATCAAAAAATAGAACTTGGCCAAGCCATATTTGGACAAGAGCTGTATACTTTGAAGGCTTGATGGCTTTATACAGTGTTGATAAGCAAAAGTCCTACTACGACTATGCCGTAGACTGGAGTACTAAACATAATTGGGGCTTACGTGATGGTATAAAAACCCGAAATGGCGATAACCAATGTTGCGGCCAAACCTATATAGATCTTTACTTAATAGATAAGCAGGATGAGCGTATAAAAGATATTAAAGCATCAATTGACTTGATGATGCAATCTGATAAAATTGATGATTGGCATTGGATAGATGCGATACAAATGGCGATGCCTGTATTTACAAGATTGGGCGTTATCTACAACGACACGTCTTACTTTAATCGCATGTACCAGATGTATGCTTTTTCTAAATACAAACATGGGGGCACTGGCTTGTTTAACCCAAAAGAAGGTTTGTGGTGGCGAGATAAAGATTTTATACCGCCTTATAAAGAACCGAATGGTAGTAACTGTTATTGGAGTCGCGGTAATGGCTGGGTAGTAGCTGCGTTGGTACGTGTATTACAAATATTACCAAAAACAGATAGCCATTATCAAGAGTACTTAAATGATTATCAATCAATGTGTAAAGCCTTGCTACCACTGCAACGAAATGATGGTTTCTGGAATGTTAGCTTAATGGATAGTACCAACTTTGGTGGTAAAGAATTAACAGGTACATCTTTGTTTGTCTATGGTTTCGCATATGGTATTAACAACGGATTACTAGATAAAAAAATTTATAGACCGGCTATTATAAAAGCATGGAATGCAATGGCAAAAGATTGTGTTCACCCCAATGGCTTCTTAGGGTATGTACAAGGAACTGGTAAAGAACCAAAAGAGTCTCAACCCGTAAAATACGACCGTGAACCAGATTTTGAGGACTTTGGGCTAGGCTGCTTTTTATTAGCTGGTAGCGAAGTATGTAAAGTAAAATAATCTATAAAACAAAACCGTAGAAATGAAAAGGCGCAGTTACAAATACCTGATAATGGGTATATCATTTTTGGCAGTATCTTTTTCCGTAAAGGCACAAATACGCTTACCAAAAATTATTGGTAGCAATATGGTGTTACAGCGCGAAAAACCGTTACCTATATGGGGCTGGGCATCGGCTGGCGAAAAAATTACGGTACAATTTTTAGACCAAGAAAAGTTTGCTGTGGCAAACGATTCTGGTTATTGGCGTGTAGAATTATCGCCAGTAAAAGCGTCTTTTAAACCCGAACAAATGACCATAAAAGGTAGGAATACAATTACTTTAACCAATATTTTGGTGGGAGAAGTTTGGTTGTGCTCTGGTCAGTCAAATATGGAATACCCCATGAAGCGTTTTGCTGGATATACCAAACCATTTAAAGGTGTTGATAGTGCTGATTTGGAACTATCAACTACTAATGAAAATATTAGACTATTTAATGTTGAAAAGGTATTAAGTGTGCTTGATGTTACGTCAAAAGGCTGGAACAGCAGTGACAGTAATTCTATGAAAAACTTCTCAGCTGCTGGTTATTTTTTTGCAAAAAATATACAGAAAGAAATAAATGTACCTATAGGTATGATTGCCTCTTCATGGGGTGGCAGCCGTATTGAACCTTGGACGCCTGCAACTGGTTACGAAACCTTACCAGCTTTTACAAAAGAAACTGCTATCGCTTCTTTTAAAATTGATGGCGAAACGCCAGGCAAGTATTATAATAAAATGATTTTGCCATTGGCACCCTTTGCTTTACGTGGTTTTTTATGGTATCAAGGCGAATCGAACTGTATGATAAATGATGGTATGCGTTATGCCGATAAAATGCAGGCTTTGATTGGCAGTTGGCGTAAGCAATGGGGTAGTAATAACCTATCTTTCTATTCTGTTTTAATAGCGCCATATAATTATGCAACCCGTAAAGATAAGCTGCCACATACACCAGAAACATTGGCTGAATTTTGGGAAGCCCAAGTACAATCACTAAGAATTCCGCATACTGCTTTAATAGTTACTACCGATTTGGTAGATCAATTAAATAATATTCATCCATCTTATAAGTGGGAAGTTGGTAGGCGCTTAGCCTTATTGGCATTAGCAAATGATTACGGAGACAAGAGACTGGTATATAGTGGACCTGTGTATAAAAAAATACAAGTAAAAAAAGATAAAATTATTGTATCCTTTACAAATGCTGGTGGTCTACAATCCAATGATGGTAAGCCTTTAAACTGGTTTACAATAGCTGGTAGCGATGGAAAATTTGTAGAAGCTACTGCTATTATTAAAGGCGCTAAAGTGCTGGTATCTAGCCCAATGGTATTACAGCCAACTACGGTGCGTTTTGCTTGGAATGAAGCTGCACAACCCAATTTATTTAACGCTGCGGGTTTGCCTGCTGGACCGTTTAGAACCGATGGTTTAGAATGGAACTATAAGAAGTAAATCCAGTTATTTAGATTGATAAATCGTATTGCTAGTATGAAAAAAATAAAACTTGTGATTTTTACCACACTCGTTTTTTTTACAGTTTGTTCTGCCCAATCGAAACAAAAAAATGGCAAGTGGGGGGTATTGAAAATTATTGTAGATAGTCCTACGTCAAATAAGGATTTTGGTGGTGCATTTCCTGTAGGCAACGGTAATTTAGGCGCAAAAGTTTTTGGAAATGTTGCTAATGATACAATCGCTTTAAATGAAGTAACACTTTGGTCAGGAATGCCTCGCTCATTAGAAAATCAAACAAGTAAAACTGCTTTATTAGAAGTAAGAAAAGCGTTGGCTGAAGGCGATTATAAAGCTGCCGATTTGCTAGCAAGAAAAATGCAGGGAGCTAATAATGAGGCGTACCAACCATTAGGAAACTTAGTTTTGACAATTCCTGATGCAATCGCATATAAAAATTATAGTCGTGAATTAGATTTAGATAGAGCGATGATTACCATCCGTTATACCATTGGAGATGCCAATTTTACGAGAGAAATATTTGCTAGTAACCCCAATAATATCATTGTTGTAAGAATATATAGCGATAAAAAAGGGGGCGTTAATGTTACAGCTGGTCTAAATACACAACTTCAGGGCAAAACAGTTATTGAGAATAATACGATTATTTTAACGGGTCGTGCACCAGCACATGTTGATAATTATAATAAGAAAAAAGAGATTTTTTGGGATGAGAAAAAAGGTATAGGATTTGAATCGAGATTATTGATAAAAAGCAATGGGGGCACACGAACTAAATCTGGCGATAATATTCAAATTGCAAATGCTGATACTGCGCTTTTGATTTTTACAGCGGCAACTTCTTTTAATGGATTTGATAAAGATCCTATAGTTAATGGTAAAGATGCCGCAGCGATTGTTAATAAGCATTTGAAGGCCGCAGCGACACAGAATTATATACAATTATTACAAGCACATTTAATAGACTATCAGGCTATTTTTCGACGCCTTTGGGTAGAAATTAATGGTGATAGTAAAGATAAATATGCATTAGCTTATCAATGGGCTCGATATTGTTTAATCGCTTGTTCAAGACAAAACAGTGGGGCGCCACGTAACGAGCAAGGCATTTGGAACCGAGATGTATTTCCTAACTATGCTTCAAATTATACACTCAACGAAAATCCAGAAAAATATTATACACTTGCCGAGCCAGCCAATATTGCAGAGGTAACCGAGCCCCTTATAAATTATATAACAGATTTAGCCACTGCTGGAACAAAAACTGCTACTATTAACTATGGATTTAAAGGTTGGGTAGCACATCATAATTCTGATATTTGGGCAATGACAACGATGGCAACTGGCGACCCGTGTTGGGCTGCATGGCCTGTTGGTGGTATTTGGCTATCCGAACATGTTTGGGAGCATTATGCGTTTGGTCTTGATAAAAAGTTTTTACGTGAAAAAGCCTATCCAATTTTAAAAGGTGCGGCCTTGTTTGCATTGGACTTAATGGTTACTAACAAGGATGGCTTTCTAGTAACATCACCTTCAACATCACCTGAAAATCATTTTAAATTAGCCGACGGTACACGCGTAGCAGTAAGTACGGGTGCTACTTTAGATATGGCTTTAATACGCGAACTATTTGACAATTGTATCACATCTTGCGATTTATTATATTGATAGTGATTTCAAAAAACAACTCATTTCAGCAAAAGCGAAACTGTTGCCATTTAAAATTGGTAGTAACGGTCAGTTGCAAGAGTGGAGCGAAGATTTTATCGAATGGGAACCAACACATAGGCACGCATCACACCTTATTTCAGTATGGCCTTTAAGCCAAATTACCAAAAGGAAGACCCCTGAATTATTTGAGGCTGCCACCAAATCTTTAGAAATGCGGGGTACAGGTGGTTATCACCCTGATAAAGCTGGTATGTGGGCAAGATTATTGAATGGCGATAAAGCCATTGCATCATTAAACTACAAGTTCCCACAATTATACGACGCACCATATGGCGGTTTCGCAGAGATGTTACTACAAAGTCAAACAGGTGATATTGATCTCCTGCCAGCTTTACCAACTACATGGAAAAGTGGTAAGATTTTGGGCCTAAAAGCAAGGGGTAATTATGAGGTAGATATTGAATGGAACAATAGCGAACTTACCAAAGCAACCATCCGTTCTTTTTCTGGTACTAAACCAGTTGTAAGAGTAAAAGGTGAGTTGGTAGATATTGACAATAAGAAGATCATGCTTATAAATTGATTTCAATGAAAAAAGTACTTACTATTTTATTATTGATAGTCTCACAATATTTGGTTGCCCAGCAAACCGAAAAGTGGGGCGATCAGGGTGATGGCACTTATCGAAATCCAGTTTTACCTAGCGATTATAGTGATATAGATGCCATTCGAGTAGGTAGTGATTACTATGCGATATCTTCTACATTTCAGTATTCGCCAGGTATGGTCATTTTACATTCTTACGATTTGGTAAATTGGGAAATATTAAGCCATGTTACAAATGATTTAACCCAAATTGGTGCCGAGCTTAATTGGAATAAAATGAACCGGTATGGTAAAGGCATCTGGGCTGGGTCAATTCGTTATTACAATAATAAATTTTGGGTATATTTTTTCACACCCGATGAGGGTTTATATATGAGTGTTGCAAGCAATCCTGCAGGACCTTGGCAGCCTTTGCATAAAATGTGGGATACCAAAGGTTGGGATGACTGTACGCCTTTTTGGGATGATGATGGGCAAGGCTATTTAATAGCTACCAATTATGCCGATAAGTATAAAATTCATCTTTTTAAAATGATTACCGATGGTAAGGAATTATTGATGGCATCTGATTCCATCATACACCAATCAAGAGGTAGTGAAGCCAATAAATTATATAAGATAAATGGCTGGTATTACCATTATTATAGCGAAGTAAAAAGTGAGGGTCGTGTACCTATGATGGGACGTTCAAAAAGTATCTATGGTCCTTATGAAAACAAACAAATTTTTCATGTTAATAAATCGAAAGATAAAGAGCCAAACCAAGGTGGATTGATACAAACTGCTAATGGTGATTGGTGGTTTTTTACGCATCAAGGTACAGGTAGTTGGGAAGGTAGAGCCGCCTGCTTATTACCGGTTACATGGGTAAATGAATGGCCAATTATTGGTGAAATAGGGAAGGACACTATTGGTAATATGGTATGGCAGTATAGCAAGCCAATCTCTACTACTACTAATTTATCTATTCAAACAAATGATACATTTAATCAGCCTTTTTTAGCTGATCAATGGGAGTGGCATTATCAACCACGATTAGATAAGTTTTCATTAACTGACCATAAAGGCTTTTTAAGACTTTATGCCTTTAAACCTATCGATAGTAGTGGTTCTAACGATAAACGTAAAATACTCTATCGAGTGGGTAATACCTTAACGCAACGTAGTATGCGTACTTCCAAAAATGAAGTAATTATTAAGTTGGAGACTAAAGGAATGGCCAATGGTCAGTTGGCTGGTTTGTGTCATTATGCTGGCACGTATAGTACATTCGGTGTTCAACAAATAAATGGTATCAAAACATTGGTATATAATAATAATGGACAGGAAACAACTGGGCTAACGATTAGCAATGCAATCTGGTTGAAATCTACTTGGGGCTACGATGGTATTAGCCAATATGCGTATAGTTTTGATGGGGAAAATTTTATTCCTTTTGGTAATACGTACCAACTTACATGGGGCTTTTATCGCGGTGATAGAATTGGTATCTATTGTTATAATACCATGGCTGAAAAAGGCTATGTTGATATAGATTTTTTTCATTTTAATTATAGTAAATAAATCCAAAAATGATTCGTAGCGCAACAATA
>JAYWCY010000349.1:0-2618 GCA_043780175.1 Chitinophagales bacterium | reverse complement strand
CAAGAAATATGCAACTTGGTAGGTTTTGGTATCAGTTTGACAATATGCCACTTATTGTATTTCCATGTTTCTACCCATCATTATTAGGTGGCATTATGTTTATTAGCCATCACGATATTCTTACTATTGCGCCATCCCTGAATGCCACTTTATTTGGCTGCACTATTTTTTTAATTGGGTGTATTGTGCAGCAATTTGCACCCACTGCTAAGTTGTACAAATGGTTATTACTCAGTGTCATTATACTAAGCTCGTCTTTGATAGAGATTTACAGTATGCTATGGAGTGAAACCTTATTTATTCTATTGCTACTGTTGTTTATAATTGCATTGCATAAATATGCTACTAACCGCAGTTTCAAGCAATTGATTATTGTTGCTATTATTGCTGCCATCGCCTGCATTACCAGATTTGCAGGTGTCACATTTATTGCTATTACAGGTTTGATACTACTTATAGATAGTAGCCTTAAATGGCATAAAAAATGGTGGCACATGATTGTATTTGGGCTTATCAGTATCTCGCTTTTAGTAAGCAATTTATTGTACAACTACCATTTAGTAGGCACACTAACAGGCGATAGACAAAAAAGCTTAACGCCTTTTACCACTAATTTTCAGTTTTATAGTAATGTGATGTGGGATTGGTTAAAACTTCCCGAAGGGCGTTACACTTATGCCGCTATTATTGGTGTGGCATTACTATTAGCCTTTACAGCAATAATTATAAAACGTTGGTGGTATCAACAAGATATTGATAGTTACCCAAATATTGCCGCTGCAACATTTGTAATTTATGTGGTATTTATAGTTGCTACTGCCTCCATTTCTCGCTATGAACAAATTAACAATCGGTTATTTTCGGCTGCATATATACCGCTATTACTAGCCAGTACGTTTTGGTTGCCTAGTACTATTGGCAAGCTTGCAACCAAGCCATTACGATACACTGCCACGGCAGCAAGCTTAGCTATTGCAAGTTTGTTTCAGTTCCAGCAATACCATTGGGTATCCGATTGGCGTGGCATGGTGATTAACTATGGCATACCTGGTTATACCGACGCTACTTGGCAGCAATCGCCTATCGTACAATATCTACAACAGCACCACAACAATTTCAAACCTAGTATACCTATTTACGCCAATGCCAATGATGCAGTTTATTTTTTTAGCGGACTTAGCTGTGAAACTGTACCAGAAGCCGCACATTATCAAGAAATAAAAAATTATTACAATGAGCAGCCACATTATATTGTTTGGTTTACTAACGAGTTTGACAACCCCAATATTCTTAGGCTACAAGCCTTGCAACAATACCGTCACTTGGATACTCTGCAAACCTTTAGCGATGGCTATATTTTAATGAGTACCAAAAAGAAATAAAGGCGCTTTAGGTAACCAGCTTTAGTAGTTCTATGTAGCGGTTGTTGCGTCGCACACTGCTACAGTTAGGTACTTTGTTTAACTTTTATTATCGGGTAAATAAATGCAATATCCCACAATCAAAATACCTGATAGATTAATTCTATGATATTGTTATTTTCTTTCACTTACCCCAAATAAGCCATATCATCCTCACTCAATTTTATATTTAATACCTGCAAATTTTCGTTAAAATGTTTTAATTGAGACGTGCCAGGTATCGGTAATATCCAAGCCGAACGATGTAACAGCCAGGCAATATTTATTTGTGCTGCTGTTGCATCGTATTTTTGCGCAATTGTTGCAATTCGGGTATCATTTTTTGGCATTGCATTAACCAAAGAAAAATACGGTATCAGAGGTATTTGGTATTGCTCACAAATATCCAACACTTCTTCTCCACCTCTATTTTCGCCATGTGGCGATACAACAGTAGTACGCTGTGCATGACCATACATATTTTCAACGGTAGCAATATTACCCATTGCCATAGCAGTCTCTAGTTCTTCTCTTGTAACATTGCTAACGCCAACATGCAAAATTTTACCTTGTTTTTGTAGTTCAAACATGGCTTGCATAGATGCTTTAAAAGGCATCGTACTATTTGGCATCACCCTAAAATGTACCAAATGCATCTGCGATAGCTTTAGCGTCCGCAAATTATTTTCAATACTCATTGCAATTTGTTCAGGACTGTTATAAGGTATCCAACTTTTATCTGGTTTACGTGTAGCGCCAACTTTACTACAAACCACCAAAGATTTGTCATAAGGATATAATGCCTCAACTATCAATCTGTTGGTCACATCTTCACCATAATAATCAGCTGTATCAAAAAAATGGATGCCACTTTTTACGGCATGTTGTAGTATTTGAATCGCTTCTGGTCTGTTGGCTGGCTCCCCATAAATGCCTTCGCCAGTTAAGCGCATCGTACCATAGCCAAAGCGGTTTACTTGCAAAGGTGCTGGCGTATTTGCGCCGATAGTAATAGTATTTGATATAGTCATAATTTGATGATTGATTGTAATTTTTGTAAATTACATTAGTTTTAAATTTCCAATACAAATAAAAAAAACATACTACTTAAAAATTGTATACATTTTTTTATATTATAATATCTAGAAGAATTTTTGATGGAATTAAGACCAATTTTGCAGGCGAACTCCAATGCCTAAAACCTAAAATCCAACGAAG
>JAYWCY010000348.1:0-4509 GCA_043780175.1 Chitinophagales bacterium | reverse complement strand
CACCACACCTTCTATGAGTTGGATACAGAGCCTTGGCATTAGCTTAATTGCAGTGTCATTTACCTACGGTGGCTACCAACAAACCATCAACTTTGGCAACGAAGTTGATAAACCCGCATCCAATATTCCTAAAGGTATTTTTATAGGTATTGGGCTAATTATTGCCTTGTATTTACTGGTAAATTTTAGCTATTATACCATTATTGGCTTTAACAATATGAAGAACGAACGTGAGATTGCTTATGTGGTAATTAATAAAGTGTTTGGCGCACGTGGTGCAGATATTTTTTCATTCTTTTTATTCTTTGGCGTTTTGGCTTATGTAAATGCCTTGCTAATGAGCAATCCAAGGGTGATGTATGCTATGAGTACAGAAGGTGTATTGCCTAAAGTTTTTTCTAAGCAAAGTGGTAAAAACGATGTACTTACCGTATCGCTTACCGTATTTGCAGCTATGTGTATAGTTATTTTATTTTTTGCACAAACCTTTGAGAAGATACTCAATTTTACTATCTTTTTAGATTGTTTTGGTATGATTGCCTCTAGTGCTACTATATTTAAGCTACGCAAAGAAACAAAACATTTAGATGGTACAGGTATTTATAAAATGAAGCTATATCCCTTACTACCACTCATTTTTATGGCAACCTATTTATTTGTAGGTGTTAGCATTGCAGTACAAGACTGGCAAACTGCTGCTATTGGCGTAGCAGTATTAAGCGGCTTTATGGCTATCTACTTTTTGTTTATGAATAAACCAAAAACTATAACGAGGTAAAGATTATATAATGCTACAATAAATCGTTGCGTATTGCATAAACGGCAAGCCCCATGCGGGTATTTAATTTTAATTTTTTAAATAGTTTTTCTCGGTAATCATCCACAGTTCGTGGGCTGATACTTAACTGTTTAGCTATTTCTGTATAAGTAAAGTCTGTAGGCATGAGTGCCAAAAATTCTCTTTCTTTATCGCTCAATGCAGATACAGGTACCACTTCTGATAAATCGTGCTGCAACCCACTTAATAGTTTTGAAGATATATCTTCTGGCATGTACATGTTTTTTTCTGCCATGGTATTAATGGCTTCATGCAAGGTTTGCGGAGAAACATTTTTAGATAAATAGCCTCTTGCGCCATTGCGTAACATTTTTACAATACTACGTTCATCTGTAAGCATTGTAAGGGTTAAAATACGTACTAAAGGAAAATGCTTAGATACATAAATAGCTGTCTCGAAACCGTCCATAATGGGCATACTAATATCCAGCAACAATATATCTGGTAATAAATGTTTATCTAAAAACTCAATACAGTGTCTACCATTATCGGCTTCAAAAAGTACACTACAGTTGGGATAAGATGCTACCAATTTAGCTAGCGAACTACGAATCAAAATATGGTCATCAACAAGTGCAACTTTAATATTATTTTTATTGATTGTAGATACTGCCATACTAGTCATTTATAAGAGTTTCTTCATCTGGTATTGGAATGGTAATTTTAACGGTAGTACCTTTGCCTAATGCACTATCAATAGTAATATTTGCGCCAATTAAATTGGCTCGATTCATCATACTTTTTACGCCCACACCACCACTTTTACCTTTTGCAAATTTTTCATCTGCTAAGTTAAAGCCTTTTCCATTATCCTTAATTTCTATTGCAAATGTATTCTGATCGCTACAATACACTTTTATAATTACATGAGTGGCTTGTGCATGTTTTAAAATGTTTTGCAAACTCTCTTGCAGCATTCGATACAAGAATATGGTAGTTTGACCATTAAAATAATTGTAATACAAATCACTTTCGTATACTACCTCTAAAATACCCAATCTATTAATATTGGCAACTTCTGCTTTAATGGTTGGTATTAATCCTTCATGTGTAATACGATCTGTATGTAGGGTATTAGACAAATGCTGAATATCTGTAATGGCTTTATTTACATAGTTAGTAGTGGTAGTAAGTATTTCATGATCTGTCACATTATTGGTTTGGTAGCCTAGTGCACGTAGCGTGGTACTTACCAATAAAAGCTGCTGTTTTACATTATCATGCAATTCTTCGCCAATAAGTTTCATGGTATTTTCCTGAATCTCTATCTGGCTACTTAAAAGTTCTTGGTTAAATTCTTCTCTTAATTTAGATAATTCTTTCTCTTGCTTATGCTGTCTGCGTTGATATAGAAATAGGGTAGTGATTACAAAACCCACCAAAAGGAGGGCAATAATGCCGCCAATAATTATGATGGCTAAGATTTCTTGATTGTTATCCTGCATAAAAACGCAATGCTAAACAGTAAATATAGAAAAACATTCAGTACAATGAGAATGTATTGAAGGTTATTTGCTAAAATTGCTGGAAAGGTTTTCATAAAATTCACGAATACAAATAAAGGAAAACTCACACTATAAAATAATAATAGCCCCGTAGCGATCCAAAACGCTGAATCTTTACTTAATCGCGTAGCTTCTGGTTTTGCAAATAATTGATAAAAAAAGATAATTGTAAAAAAAACGATCAGCAAACAGCCAAGTGCATAGCCAACGGAATGAAAACTATCTTTTCCTTGTATAAAAAAAATATCTAACCCTGATATTATTGGATATATAACTATGCAACCCAAAATAAATCTTTTTAAAAATTTACCTTTCAATAAGTTAAGCAAAACCCATAGGTAAAAAGTAATTTCAATAGATGTTGAAAGGTTATATGTGAGAGTATTTGATACATTCCTTCGTATTTGTAATGTTCCTATAATTTCTACAATAAGACTTAAAAATAAAAATGGAGTGAATCCCTTAATATATAAAGGTGTATTTTTTTTGAAAAACAGTAAGCAACTCAGTAAAAAACTTACCGATACAGCTATCATATATATGTATAATTGTAAACTCATGAGAGTTCAAAGTAAAACTATAACCATAAAAAATACCCCCCCTTAAATGGGGGGGGTATTGAAATTTATTTATTAAATAAATTAAATTACTAATAACCCGCCTTCACCTCTATCTATAATAGAAATACCAATTTCAATAGAATCAGTATCATCTAATTTTGTTTTACCACAGTATGGAGGGCAAAGTTGAGCGGCATTGTAACCTAAAATTGTATTGCCATTTTCACCAGCTACATATACATCTTTATTTACAGTAGTACCATATGCACCTTCTTTTTGCTTGGTAGCTACCATTGCTAGGGTTTGTAAACCCGCATATTCTGGCTTTTCGCTATAATCTTTATCATAAGCACCAAAATAAAATTTCACACCATCGGCACTATGCGTTTTTGCAGTATCTAAAAAACGTTCCAACTCTTCGATGCTCCACCAAGCACTCAAGCTATCTTCTTTCCCAAGACGTTCACTATTTTGTATCCATCTTTCTTGCTTATAATTTCTGATTACGGTATCAACATGTTCAGTTGAAACGAACTTTCCAACACTTAGGGATTTTTTCTCAATAGTTAGCATGATTCAGATTTTTATTTTTAGGATGATTTTTAATTGTACTGTAAACTTGGTTTAAAAACTAACAGATTCATTTGCTTCGCAAATGATAAAAACTATGATAATCAATATCATTTATCTATATTCTTTATGATTATCAAATTAAAGTGCTGTAAACACCTGCTAAAAATACCGTTTGAACACGCAGAAAATACCGTATTTACACGGGTTGAAAACTGCGTAAAACCCGCAGGAAAAAGCGGTGATTGATACGCAAAAAATACCGTAGAAGAAAAAATCCATTTTTTTTTGAAGTCTAAATTGAATGAAACATATTTGTACTCGTTCGTAAGCATCGTTTTTAAAATCCAATATCCTGTAGATCGCTTACTTTATTGAAAGACCCCCTTTTGGTTAGGAACCAGGGGGTTTTTGTTTACAGACGATTAATAGATAGTTATTTAGGATTATTGTTAAACGTAACCCCAAAAGCCTTTATTGTTTAACCAGTTAATTAGCTATTTATGAAGCTATTTGGTATTGCACTTTTTAAAAGAATTCCTGTTTTACGCTTTCTATTGCCTTTAATGGCTGGTATTGTTTGTCAGTTTTACTACAATGTGTCATTACCCTACACTATTTCATTTATTGTAATTTCATGCGCTTTTTTATGTATTTATTTAATATTAAACAGCAGCAATAAATTTTATTGGCTATGGATAAAAGGCATATCACTTAATATACTATTTTTTGCTTTTGGCTTATTGGTAAGCTTTATTAAAAATGGCGAACATCATCCTCAATTTATTGGCAATTATTACACAACTAACAACCCAGTATTACTTACTTTACAAGAACCACTTGTAAGCAAACAAAAATCCTACAAAGCATTGGCCAAGGTTGATGCTGTTTTGGTAAGTGGCCAATGGCAGCCTGCAACTGGCAGTGTGCTAGTATATTTTAAAAAAGATTCAACAAAGCCTAGTTTAGGATATGGTAATCAAATAATAATCACAAAACCACTAGTAAGCATTACTAATGCAGGCAACCCCGGTGG
>JAYWCY010000347.1:0-2276 GCA_043780175.1 Chitinophagales bacterium | reverse complement strand
CACAATACCTAGTGCGTTTAATAGTAATGGAATCTTAAAATATACTGCGACTAGTTAATTTTTGCAACGGTGATAGATATTTCTATAACCGTTTTTGTTCTGTTAAAATACTTATAAAAGGTTTTATAAAAGGATAGTTGGCACTTTTTTTAGTCTTTAACTAATTGTTAGTAAACAAATCTACCCAATCACGCATCTACAATACGAATCAGATTTTTAAAACGCTAAAGCCATTTAAATATAAGAAGATCGTTACGCTAAATTTTTAACCAACATGAAAACAAAGCACACCCTTCTTGGCCTAGCCATTGTAGCAATGAGCTTCGCAGTTGCCTTCACAGGCTGTTCTAAAAGTACATCTGCAGATGTTCCCGCAGGAACGCAAAATGTAACTTTTTATCTAACGGATGGCCCAGGTTTGTACGACAAAGTATTTGTAGATATTAGGTCTGTAAAAATTTTGGTAGACACAAGTACCAATACCCGAGACCATGACCGTTACGATTGGGATGAAAACGGTAGAGGTGGCAGATTGGACTCATCGCTAGTGTGGCAAGATGGTAATGTAAAAGCAGGCATTTATAACCTGTTGGCTTTAAGCAATGGTTTAGATACACTTTTATCATCCGCTAATATTAAAGCGGGAAGTATTCGATTAATAAAAATTGAACTGGGTATCAATAATTCCTTAGTAAAAGACAGTGTTACTTATCCTTTGAGATTGCCACCAAATGCCAATAATTATATTTTGGTAAAATTACAGGGCGACGAATGTGAGCATTTTGCTGCAAGTAGTTTTCGTTTATGGTTAGATTTTGATGTAGCTCGTTCTATTATTAATTTTAACAATATTTTTTACTTAAAACCAATGATTCACTTTTTTATTGAAAAGCAAACTAATAGTGTTTCTGGTACTGTTTCTCCAAGAGATGCAAAAGCAATTGTAAGTGTGTATAATACTAAAGATACTGCTTTTGCCATACCAAATGAGGATGGTAAATTTAAAGTACGTGGATTACCAGATGGTAGTTATTCAGTGTTAGTTAAAGCATCAAATAGCTATAAAGACACTGTAATAAATAATATAAATGTAAGTAGTCATAATAATGTGTTTGTTGGTAATATTGCGCTTCATAAATAGTGGTTGAATAGAATATGGGCTTTTAGTTTTTATCGGGTACTTGCACTGCAAGTGCCCGATTTTTATTGATAGCATTTACTGCTGTATTGTTTTATCAGATTATTGGTACAGCTTTTAAACCTTTCTTAAACCCATATCTTTTCAAACCCTATCTTCGCTGCCGAAAAACAAAAGCTCTTTCTTGAATGATTAGTAGAAGAAATATTCGTGTAAAAGTAATGCAGGTTTTGTACATGATGGAAATAGCACTAGAAGATGGTGCTATGAAAAATCCTGTAAATGAACTTCAGAAGCAGTTTGATAAAAGCAAAGAGTTATTGGTTTACATCCTTTATTTTATTACAGAAGTAGCTAGATATGCCGAAACTGATGCTCGTAATAAAGCCAATAAACATTTACCTACCTCCGCCGATTTAAATATCAATACTAAAATTGCTGGCAATGGTTTGGTGTGGAATATTTTAGAAAGCCCATCGTTTATAAGAGAGGTTGAAGCCTTGCAACCAAAACATTTAATAGATGCTAACTTACTAAAAAAGGTATATACCAACTTGGTAGAAACCCAAGAATACAAAACTTATATAATAGAACAAAGCAGAAATAAAGGTGATGAAAAAGGTATGTTGCGCTTTATTTTCTCAACTTTATTGTTACCAAACGAGCATTTTACTTCCCACTTAGAAGAGTTGTTTAATAATTGGGAAGATGATGGGGATATGATGGAGCAATTGGTAAATAATTACTTAAGTAAACCTAGTAGCTACAACTTATCAATATTTATTAGTGATGATAAATGGCGATTTGCTAAAGACTTATTAACTAGTACTTTCAATAAGCGTCAGTTTTTGTTAGATACCATAAAACCTAAACTACAAAACTGGGATGCTGATCGTATTGCATCTTTAGATATGGTATTAATGCAAATGGGGCTTTGTGAACTGTTGTATTTCGAAACCATTCCTACCAAAGTTTCAATTAACGAATATATTGACCTTGCAAAAGATTATAGTACAGAACAGAGTGGGCATTTTGTAAATGGCATATTAGATAATATTCATAAAGAGTTAGTGGCAGAAGGTAAGATTAATAAAATAGATTTTAAACAACGTAAGTAAGGGTATCAGTTATAAATTAG
>JAYWCY010000346.1:0-5356 GCA_043780175.1 Chitinophagales bacterium | reverse complement strand
CAGAAGTTGAAGATAGAAGCCGAGATATTTTACGCCTATTGAAAGAAAACGGTGTTACTTATAATATTTACGATGATCCTTCTGGTCTAAATCGTTCATGGAATTTAGACATCATCCCATTTTTAATAAGCAAAGAAGAATGGAAAAAAGTAGAGCCCGGGTTGGTACAACGTGCCCACTTGCTAGACTTGATTCTTAAAGATATTTATGGTGATAGAACCCTTGTAAAAAAAGGCTTACTACCGGCAGAATTGATTTATAACCACAATGGTTTTTTACGCCAATGTGTGGGCATACCACCGCAAAGCAAACACAGTTTAATATTGTATTCAGCTGACCTTGCACGGAGTGACAATGGCCATATATGGGTAATAAATGATAGAACACAAGCACCTTCGGGCTATGGCTATGCTTTAGAAAACAGAACGGCCATGAGCCGTATCAACCCCGAGCTGTTTTCTGACTTAAAAGTACGGCAGCTATCAGCTTACTTCAACGATTTACAGCAATCGTTACAAAGTATTGCACCACATAACAATGAGAATCCAAGGGTTGTTATTTTAACACCTGGCCCAAGCAACGAAACATATTTTGAGCATTCTTACCTATCATCTTATATGGGTTTTACGCTAGTGCAAGGTGATGACTTGATGGTGAGAGATAATTATGTGTGGCTAAAAACCATTGGTGGCTTAGAAAAAGTGGATGTGATTTTACGAAGAGTAGATGACATTTACTGCGACCCATTAGAACTAAAAAGCGATTCTCAATTAGGTGTACCGGGCTTGTTACAAGCAGTACGCAGTGGTAATGTAAGCATTGCCAACCCACTTGGCAGTAGTGTATTAGAAAACCCGGGCTTAATGCCTTTTTTACAAGGTATTGCTCGCTATTATTTCAACGAAGATTTGATACTGCCAACCATTGCATCTTGGTGGTGCGGCCAGCCAAAAGAGCTAAATTATGTGTTGAATAATTTAGAAAAACTCGTTATTAAAAAGATTTTCAGAAATAACTTAGCAGGCAGTAATTCTATAGATGTTGCATTACTTTCTAAAGATAAAATTAACCAGCTAAAACAAGCTATTAAGACGCATCCACACTTATTTGTAGGACAAGAAAAAGTAGCTTTTGCATCTACACCATCCTTGGTGAATGGTAAGATAGAACCCCGCAATGCTTTGTTTAGAAGCTTTTTGGTAAGTAACAATTTTAATTACACCGCTATGTCTGGTGGGCTTACAAGAACATCGTCTCGTAAAGATAATATGCTAATTTCTAATCAGCTTGGTGGTATTAGCAAAGACACTTGGATTATTTCGGCAAATAAAGATAATACGGTTCACCATCGTAAAGAGTTATTTAATACCATCACACCTGCATCAACTGGTGTGCTACCAAGCCATACAGCGGAAAACTTGTTTTGGGTAGGTAGGTATGCAGAACGTATTCTTGGTAATGCGAGGTTTCAACGCACCGTCATGCAATCTTTAATAGAGGGTAATAAACCGTTGTTAGATGACGATGTAGAAACAGAAGCTATTTTATTAAAAGCACTCACTAATTTCACATTTACTTACCCTGGCTTTGTAGAAGAGCAACCTATAGAAGATGTGTGGGGTGAACTGAGCGCTATTTTGTTTGATGATAAACGTGGTAGTAGTTTGGCATACAATTGCCAATTATTTAGCCGTGCTGTATATGCAGTACGTGGCCAATGGAGTACCGATACATGGCGTGTTTTACGGACTATGGAAGAAGATTGGGTAACTGCTTCAAAAGCCAATTTGACACACTTTAAAATGATGACAGTATTAGACAGTCTCATTACTTCATTAGTAGCATTTATTGGGCTAAACAGAGAAAGTATTTCTAGAGAGCAAGGTTGGATAATGCTAGATGCTGGTAGAAAAATAGAACAAAGTTTATTACTAATACGCATGTTGCGAGCCACTTTGGTAAGTTTTACCAATGAAGATGTTGCTTATAACTTGCAAGAAGCCGTTTTAAAAAGCAATGAAGCTTTGGCAAACTATCGTTACAAATACAGAGTACCTATTCAATTAGCATTAGTATTAGAATTGTTGTTGTTAGATATCAATAATCCGCGCTCATTAATACATCAGTTAGATAGAATTAAAAACCACTTTACACAACTACCAAGATTTGGTAATACAGATCAATTGGCAGAACATGAACGCTTAATTTTAGAAGCACACACACTAGTAAAACTAGCTAGTAAAGCGCATTTGTCTAAATTGAATGAGCCTTTATCAGAATACACACATTTAAGCGATTTTCTGCACAAGGTTTATAACTTATTGGCTGTAATACCAGATGCTATTTCTAAAACTTATTTCAAACATGCACAATCGCCCAAACAGCTGTTTACGGCAGATGTATAAATAAGTATTTTATGCTTTACAGAATAACACATACTACTGAATATACTTACGCTGGTTCTATTAGCTTGTGCCACAATATTGCCATGCTAATTCCAAGAGATACAAGCAACCAATTGCGAAAAAAAACAGCCATTAACATTAGCCCCGAGCCAGATGTGATGAAAGAATATGAAGATTTTTTTGGCAACAAAGTATTGTATTTTGCCATTCAACATCAGCATAAAAAACTATCTGTAACTGTTACTAACGAAATAGAAAAGCAGATACAACCTGCTTCTGTTATTAGTTTATATGGCAATATTGGTTGGGAATCGGCAAGGCAGCAATTATTTGAACCCAATCCTGATTATATAAATGCGAGACAGTTTATACCAGAAACTGTGATGACGACAATTGATGAGCAGATTACCATATACGCATTACAATCTTTTACGCTCAATAGACCCATATTTGAAGCGGCAAAAGACTTAATGCAACGCATTTTTAGAGACTTTAAATTCGATCCCGACTTCTCTACTGTTTCTACACCAGTAACCGAAGTTATGCGCCTTAAAAGAGGTGTTTGTCAAGATTTTGCGCATCTAGCCATTGCTTGCTTACGTTCTATTGGCTTGCCTGCACGCTATGTAAGTGGTTATATAGAAACATTACCGCCAATAGGCAAAGAAAAACTAGTGGGCGTGGATGCCTCTCACGCTTGGTTTTCGATATTTATACCAAACCTTGGTTGGATGGATTTTGACCCAACCAATAATCAAATGCCTGGCGACCAGCACATCACTATTGGTTGGGGCAGAGATTATTCTGACATTACACCTTTAAAAGGTATTATACTAAGTAGCGGCTCACATAAACTGCGCGTATCGGTAGATGTACGACGCATTTTAAATGTTTAACAAGCAATTTTATCTACACGTCTGCCATGTCTACCACCTTCAAAAGCAGTAGTCATAAAGGTTTCAATAATTTCTTCAACCAAAGGCAAAGCAATAAATCTAGCAGGTATACATACAATATTGGCATTATTATGCTTACGAATTAATTGGGCAACATCATTTTGCCAAGCCAAGCCCGCACGAATATGTTGATGCTTATTAGCAGTAATGGCAACACCATTTGCACTACCACAAAACAAAATACCAAAAGCGCTTTCGCCGCTTTCTACGCTTAAAGCTGTAGGATGCGCAAAGTCGGGATAATCAACACTTTCAAGTGAATCTGTACCAAAATCTTTTACTGTAAAGCCTTTAGTAATTAACCAAACTTTAATGGCTTCTTTATATTCGAACCCAGCATGGTCTGCGCCAATTGCGATAGGTTTTGTTGTATCAAAAACAGAATTCATGATGTGTATTTAGAAGACAAAAGTAAGTATCATATTTAGTTATAAGTGATGAATTATAAATCTTCTCTTTCGCATAATTACTAATTCATAACGCTTAATTTTTACCCCATCGTGCCTTTGACAGCACCACCATCCACACTAATGGTTTGCCCAGTAATATAACGACTATGTTTACTCAATAGCCATACTGCCATACTTGCAAAATCTTCAGCTTCACCTAAAAACTGCACAGGAATTTGTTTAATTGCTAACTCTTTTATTGTTTGTTCATCAATGCCTGTTTGTTCGCTTTTCTTTTTATAAATACGATTAATAGCTGGTGTGTTATGAGAACCTGGCGCTATAATATTTAACGTAATACCTTGTGCGGCAACTTCTAAGCTCAATGTTTTTACCATGCCAACAACAGCCAAGCGTAAGGAATTACTCAATACTAAATTTTCAACAGGTTGCTTTACTGAATAGCTTTCTACAAACAAACATCGCCCATAATGATGAGTTTGCATCAATGGTATCAAAGCTTTAGCAAGTGCAACTTTCCAGCGAAGAATGTTTTTGTATGCGGCATCCCAATCGTCCATTGTGGTTTCTAAAACCGTTTTAGCAGGTGGGCCGCCAGCATTCATTACCACACCATGTAATTGCCTATCGCCAATGGCTTTTAATATTGCTGCTATAGAGTTAGGTTGAGTAATATCTAGTGCTAAAATTTGAATATTATTAGGATATTGTAAGTGTAATAATTTTAATTGCTCTTCACTTCTTGCGATGGCTAATACACTTGCCTCTTCTGCAACCAATGCAGTAGCAATGGCCCTGCCTAAACCAGAAGTTGCGCCACCAACAATAAACAATTGGTTATTTAAGTATAAATTCATAATTCAATAGGTTACTTAATAGTGTTAAATACTGCTACATTTATTTTAACAGGATATTTATTTTTCAAGCCATCTAGCCACTGCTGTTCTAGCGTTTGTTGATAATCGTTTATAACTAATCCTCTTGCATCATCAAAACTGCGTTGCTCTGCTTTTGTGTGCACCGATGTTACATACAAAAAAGTATAGGTTTCATCATTACTGTTTTTTTCTGGCACAGTAGTAAAGCCAACTTTACTTTCTATGGTTTGTTTTGTAGGTAATTGCTGCCATTCATATCTACTACTATCTGCTACTACATCATTGCCATAATTGGTAACAGTATTTCGCCAATTATTTGGCGCAGAAATAATTGTATGTTGCACTTCAATTGCAAGGTTTTTACTTTTACAAGTTACTACCAAGGCACTTACACCAGCTGCCCATTGGTACTTAGCTATATGTTTGGCATAGTAATCTTTAAGTCCTGCAACATCAGCACCACCTTTGCCCCAAACATGCGTATCCATTGCTGCAAACAACAGGTTAGCCTCATTAAACTCTTTGGTTTGTGCTTGCATGGTACTGTTATAATCTTCAAGATGTTTGGTGTAGTAGTCTATACAACTTTGGTCGGTAAAATTAGCAAGTGCATTTGTGTATCTTTCTTGGTCTTTAATGCCTTCTTTTCGTAAATATTGTAGCCAATTAGTCACATATATTTTCGTTTTAGCAAATGAAAAAAGCAC
>JAYWCY010000345.1:0-2692 GCA_043780175.1 Chitinophagales bacterium | reverse complement strand
TTTGATGAAACATCATTGGAGCAAGGTAGAAACTTTAATAACAAGTTGTGGAACGCTTTGAAGTTGGTGAAAATGTGGGAAGGAAGAAAGTCGGAAAGTCAGGAAGTCGGCGAGACGGACTTCTCGACCATCTGGTTTGAAAATAGGCTTGCACAAGTGCAAATTGAAGTGGATGGTTTAATGGTACAATTCAAACTAAGCGAAGCTTTAAAAGTGATTTATAGTTTGGTTTGGGATGATTTCTGTAGTTGGTACTTAGAATGGACTAAACCTGGTTTTGAGCAACCAATTAGCGTAACAATTTACAATAAAACCATTGGTTTTTTTGAGCAATTAATGCAATTATTACACCCATTTATGCCATTTGTAACGGAAGAAATTTATCATTTATTGAAAGAACAAACTGACGATGTTTGTGTGAAACAGTCGACCGTTAACCGTGAACCGTCAACCGAAATATTAACAGAGGCTGAATTATTAAAGCAGGTTATTACTGCGATCAGAGAAGCCAGAAACAAGAACCAAATTAAGCCAAAAGAAACCATCAAATTGGCCATACAAACCAATAACCAAGCTAGTTTCACAGCAATTGCTTCAATATTATCTAAACAAGTAAATGCTGAAGCCATTGCATTTACCAAGGACAATATTGCGAATAGCATTGTAGTAGCTGTAGAGCAAGATAAATTCTTTTTACAAGCAGAAAGAGAAGTTAATACCGTTGCATTAAAAGAAGAATTAGAAAAGGATTTGGCTTACCAGCAAAATTTTTTACAAAGCGTATTGAAGAAATTATCTAACGAACGTTTTGTACAAAACGCAAAACCTGAAGTAATAGATTTTGAGCGTAAAAAACAAGTTGACTCAGAAGCTAGAATTAAAACGATTGAGGAAAGTTTGGCGAGTTTATAATTTGAAAATTACAATTTGAAATGCGTTTATGCAAAAGATAACTATCCTTGTATTGTTACTATTTATAACATTTTTTACCAAAGCCCAAAATTGGGAAGTAAACTTGTTGAATAACATTAACCCACAACAGCCTTCTTCTAGTTTTTGGCAAAAAACATCATCAAGCACCTATGTTGTAAGTGTTGGTGTACCTGCAACTCAGCTAATTGTAGGCTTTATAAAAAAGGATAAAAAACTACAGCGTCAAGGCTGGGAAACAGTGGGTGGCATGGCAATTAATACATTGGTAACACAAGGTTTGAAATACACCATTAACCGAGAAAGACCGTATGATAAATATCCCTTGTTGATTCATCCATATCAAATAGAAAACGACAAGTCCTTTCCTTCTGGTCATACATCAACTGCATTTTCTGTAGCCACCTCTTTGTCTATACAATACAAAAAATGGTATGTTGTATTACCAGCTTATGCATGGGCATCAAGTGTTGGTTATTCTCGCTTATATTTAGGCGAACATTACCCAACCGATGTATTGGCTGGTGCAGCTATTGGTGCTGGAAGTGCTTGGTTAAGCCACTATTTAAACAAAAAATATTTCAACAAAAAGAAATAACCCTTACTATGATTGCCGATATCAGAATTGCCACCACTAGAGACATTAACGCTATTCAAAATTTAGCCTACGTTACTTGGCCTGCCACATATAAGAAAATCATTAGTGCAGAGCAAATAGAATTTATGCTTGAAATGATGTATAGCCAAACAGCATTGGAAAATCAATTTTACGAAGGCGTTCAATTTTTAGTTGCAGAGGTTGACAATGAAGTGGTGGGTTTTGCCTCTTTTGGGGTTGAAAAAGACAATATTTATAAATTATATAAATTATATGTAAATCCTGGAACACAAAAATCTGGAGCAGGTAAGGCGTTACTAAAAGAATCGATTGCAAAAGTGATTAAACTTGGCGGAAAAAAATTAGAATTACAAGTCAATAGAAAGAATAAAGCCATCAGTTTCTACGAGAAAATGGGCTTCGAAATTATTGCATCAAAAGATTTCCACATTGGTGAAGATTTTTATATGAATGATTATATTATGAGTTTAAATTTAGGTTAAACATAAATACACTTATTCCAAATAAACACATCACGTAACAAAATATTAGCCTTGTTGATACTATTTCTTTTATAGATGCCAACTACACCAATACATGCGTTTGCTTAATCACACCCATTACAAATACACTTTGCACATGACCTAAATTACCTGCTTGGCTTAGTTTATTGACATGGAAGTTATAATAATCATCCATGTTTTCTGCTACTACCTTTAGCATGAAATCAAACTCACCACTGATATTATAGCACTCAATTACCTCTGGTAATGCGTGTATCATTTGTATAAATTCGCTACCCGCATTTTTATCATGTTGCTTTAGCGATACATAACAAATTACCATCAAGCCCTTTTTTACCTTACTGTGGTCTACTAAGGTCGCGTACTGTTTTATCACGCCAGTTTGTTCCATCCGTTTGATACGTTCATGCACAGGTGTGGTACTTAAATGTACTGCATCGGCAATATCTTTTACCGTGGCTTTGGCATTTTGCTGCAGTATTCTTACTATGGCAAGGTCTTTATCATCCAATACCAAAACATCGTTGGTGGATTGTTCTTTTTTAATGGCTTTTGACATAGCTTTATAGCTGTTTATTCTTTACAGCAGCCAAATTTGCCAATTTTTTCCCAAATAAAATAAAATAATACCTATTTTATC
>JAYWCY010000344.1:0-4216 GCA_043780175.1 Chitinophagales bacterium | reverse complement strand
CAAAGCTACCGACAATAGCAGCTTGTCTACAACTTCTAGTATTGTAAATATCGTAGTAAATGCACCTAACACAGATGGCTACTGTGGTACTGCAGTAAGTGGTGATTATGAATATAAAGCTGTTACGGCAGGTGGTGTAGTCACCTATACCATGCATCCTTTAACACCAATTGCAGGTTGTACTTATGCATTGATTTACGTAAGAGAGGGGTTAACAGGTGGTTATCCTGGCTATTCGATGTCTGCTTCTGGTAGCGATTTTATTTTCTCCAAAGCAATTGCTAATGGCACACAAACTAGTTTTTACTTTACCTACCAAACCCCACCAGCTGGTGAACGAAATTCTGCTGCAAGCCCACATAGTTATACGGTTGGGGCAAATTGTACAGGTATTGCAGGTACACCACCAACGATCAGTATTACTTCGCCTAATAATAATGCAACGTTTACTGAAGTAGCGAATATTGCTTTTACGGCAAATGCCCTCGCTAGTGGTACTAGTACTATTAGTAAAGTAGAATTTTATAGTGGTGCTACTTTAATAGGAACGGCTACTACAAGCCCGTATACTGTCAACTGGAATAATGTGCCCGCTGGTAATTATAGTATTACAGCTAAGGCAACGGATAATAATAATCTATCTACTACGTCTTCTGAAATCAAAATAAGTGTCAGTATTGATAATTCTACAGGCTTTTGTGGCACGATTGCCAATGGTGATTATAGCTATAAAGCCGAAACCTTGAATGGAAATGTTACGTTTACTTTTCATCCCTTAAGCCCAATTGCAGGTTGTAATAATGCGTTGATTTACGTGCGAGAAGGTGGATCTGGTGGGTATCCTGGTTATAATATGACGGCAGTAGGCGCTGATTTTAGATTTACAAAAGCAATTGCTAATGGTACAGTAGTAAGTATGTATTTTACATATAATGTGCCAGCAGGTGGCGAGAGAAACTCTAGTGCTACACCACATAGCTATACAGTAGGTACCAATTGCTTAAACACTTTGCCAGTAATATTGCTTAATTACGATGTGACATTATATAATAAAACAAGAGTTGCTATTACTTGGTCTACAGCTTCTGAACTTAATAGCGATTACTTTTTAGTTGAGAAAAGCATAGATGGCAGAACATTTAGCCAACTAACCAAATTATTTGCAATAGGTAATTCTTTTAGTCAAAAGAACTACCAAGTGATTGATAATTCGCCCATTGATGGTATTAATTATTATCGCCTCACACAAGTTGATAAAGATGGTAAACGGACTGTTTTTGGTGTAAAATCAATTACTATTAGTGCAAATAAAAGCGAGTTAAGTATTTTCCCAAATCCTTTAAATGGAAGTAATATTACCATCACTTTAGCTAATATAATTACTAATAAAGTGAACGTAGAGTTGCTAACAATAGCTGGGAAAATAATTTCACGTCAATTAATTACTCCTTTTGGTAATGTATTGCCATTAAGCTTGCCTGAAAAACCAGCAAGCGGTATCTACTTAATAAAAGTGGATGGGTATCCTCCTACTAAATTGATAGTAGAATAGTTTTTTTATAGTTGTGGGTTGGTTTTACTTAAAAGTTCAGTTGCACATGCGGCTGAACTTTTCTTTTTTTATAGACAAAATATGGTATTAGTTAAATGTTAGACTAAATAAATTATTTGATGTAGTAATGAGATAGCCCAAATAGCCTTACAAGTCAGTTATTTAGGTTTGTTGATGTAGTGTTGACGTGTGTGTATTTTATACAAAAGTGTTATACTGATGTAGTTTTACGTTTGTATTTCAAGTACTAAATCTCACTGGAAAACGATTGCTAAATTATTGCCATTAGCTGTTTACAGTTTGGTTGATGACTTGATTATTTAATTAAAAACAAAACAGCTACAAATGAAAAAAAGTTACATTCTTGTTTTACTACTTGCATTTACCATCTGTAAAGTATTTGCACAACCTACTACAGCACCTGCAACACCACCAGCTAGAAGTGCTGCCAATGTTATCTCAATTTATGGTGCGGCCTATACCAACCACACAGGTACTGATTTTAATCCAAATTGGGGGCAAACTGGGTATGGAGCAGCTACTGAAATTACTGTAGGTGCAGAAAAAATACGCTCATATCCTAATTTCAATTATCAGGGAATAGATTTTGGCGGCGGTATTAATTTTTCATCATTGGATACTTTACATTTAGATGTTTGGACACCAAATTGTACAAAATTAAATGTATATTTAATAGATGCTCCCGCCGATCACGAAAATTTTGTAACAGTAAATTTAACTTTATCCGGTTGGAACAGCATTGCTATTCCTTTATCACAGTATTCATCACAAGGCTGTACATTAAATAATATTATTCAATTTAAATTTGTTTCTAATGCTCCAGCATCTAGTACTATTTATTTGGACAATATTTATTTCTATACTGTAAAATCTGTTCCTACTTTAAGTAATTTTACAATGCCCTCTGGTGTAACAACTACAAGTACACCAATAACAATTACAGCACCTACCAGTAACAGTCCGGGTGCAATTACATATACTAGTAGTAACACGAGTATTGCTACTGTAAGTGGTAATACGATAACAATTGTAGGGGGTGGTACTACTACTATTACAGCTAACCAAGCTGCATCTGGTAGCTATAGTGCAGGTTCAATTAGTGCACCTTTAATAGTTAATTACACTTTGCCATCTTCAGCACCGGCTCCAACTGCCTCAGCAGCAAATGTGATATCATTATTAAGTACAAAATATACGAACATACCATTATATAACAATACATGGATGGCTTCTTGGTCACAAGCAGCTGTTGATACGCCTAGTATAGCTGGAAATGTTACTATACGGTATTCTAATTTAAATTATGTTGGGGTTGAATTTTACAATAATGCCGTATATGCCAACACGAGCAATTTAGGTTATTTCAATTTTGATATCTGGACACCAACAAAATCAACTGGTTTACAAGTGCAATTGGTTAGTTTTACGAATCCAACCCCTGCCACAGCACCTACTGGCTCAACTGTATCTATCGTAAATTTACCAAGTCCATTACCTCAGTATAGTTGGCAGCATTTTAGCATACCGTTGTCAACCTTTGCAACAAATGGATTAGATCTTACACATGGTATTGCTCAAATGTTATTTTCTGGCGGAGGTGGTTCAGCAACACTTTATGTTGAAAACGTTTATTTTAGTACATCAGCTACAGTATTACCAGTGAATCTTGCAGAATTTAAAGCTTCAAAAGCTGGAGCTGCTGCACAATTGAGTTGGAAAACATTATTAGAAGTAAATAATAAAGGCTTTGGTGTAGAACGTAGTGCCGATGCTATTAATTGGAATCAAATACAATTTGTGTCAGCAAGCGCTTCTGGTTCTACTGGCGCATCTTACAGCGCCACAGATAATAGTCCTTTAAATGGTGTTAACTATTACCGTTTAAAACAACTAGATAACGATGGTAAAGTAGCCTATTCTAGTACTGCTTCAGTAAATTTTACTGGTACAGATGCCGTTGCGTTCTCTTTCTATCCAAACCCTGCAATAACTATCATCAATGTTACTTTGCAAACAGTTCAGTCTAGCAATGCCACTTTAAATTTGGTAAATGTGGATGGTAAAACTGTAAAAACAATTGCGTTAACTAACCAAAGCTCAAATAGTAATGTACAAATTAATGTAGCAGATATTGCCAAAGGCAATTACTTCTTAGTATTGAAAGATGGTACTACTATTAAAATAAGTAAGGTATTGGTAAACTAATTGATAAATATTTTTATATCATCCCTAAAGAAGCAGAAAGACCTCGAAATTGGTGGTCTTTCTGCTTTTTTTTAAGCAATCTTATCTTAGTTAGTAATTGTATTTTATTAGTATGTAAGCATCTGATTTAACTGGTAAATACCAAATGCCAAGTGTTGAAAGATATTTAAAAATATGTGTGCCATTTAGCAAAAACAGTTTCCAATACGTTGGTTTTTTATGGATGATGTACTTATGATGTAGTCGTTTTGGACGTAAAACAAAGAGTACGTACTTGATGATGTAGTATTGAAGAACCTTTTTTTTAGCTGCCTGATGTAGTCAAAACTAGTTTTGTATTATTATCTTTTTTCTAATTTAAAACGCTTGCATTATGAAATTTAAATTTGCATTATTATGCGTCGCTATCTTATTGGCTAGTTTTCTCAACCAGCTAAT
>JAYWCY010000343.1:0-4090 GCA_043780175.1 Chitinophagales bacterium | reverse complement strand
AACAATGATATGCACCTGAAGAACTTTTCGGTACTTCATAAAGAAACCGAAATAATACTCAGCCCTGCTTATGATTTGCTGAACGTGAACCTCATTAACCCAAAAGATGATGAAGAGATGGCACTGACACTAAATGGTAAAAAGAAGAAACTGAAACTGTTAGATTTTATAAACTTGGCAGAAATATTGGGCATCCCTGAGAAAGCTTATTTGAACAGTTTAAAAAAAATGTCTTCCAAAAACTTAGAAGTTCATAATCTTATTGACAGCTCATTTTTAAATATTGACCAAAAAGAAATGTACAAGCAGATTTGGGATAAAAAACAGAAGGTGTTTGTAGACTTGGAGATTACTAAAAGATTGCACTAAAAAAATGGAAAACTATTTTTAGTTTTGAAATTTAAAAGTTCTTTGCTTCCTCAAAAAATACAAGTTAAATAAACCCTTGTTTGACAGGTAATACTATGGTTTTTGAATTTAGCTTGCAAATTATTTGCAAATTTAAAAAAGCCGCAATTGCGGCTTTTTATAAACGATTGATTACCAGTGCCTCAGGCGGGAATCGAACCCGCACCTCCGTTGCTGAAGACAGGATTTTAAGTCCTGCGTGTCTACCAATTCCACCACCAAGGCTGCCAAAAAAAATTCCATCCTTAGATGGAATTTTCATCAGAGCGAAAGACCAGGCTCGAACTGGCCACCCCGACCTTGGCAAGGTCGTGCTCTACCAAATGAGCTACTTTCGCATTTTGTTTTTAAGAACTTTCCCGTTTTTCGGATTGCAAAAATAGGGAAGAAAAACTAACAACAAAATATTTTTTAGCTTTTTTGAGTTTTTTATTTGTACTCTGGTTTGTACTGGCTGCTCTTCTGTATTTCTACTTCAGGCGTTCCTTTATAACGATAGTTATATAATTTATAACAGCCACCTAGTATAAATGCTAAGAAGCAAAATACTTGGAGATAGAATAAAAAACGAGATGAATTTACCCAGTTTTTGGTAAAATCTTTTTTACTATTGTCGCTAACTTCGTATGCCATAGTTATTTTATTGCGTTGCAAAAATAGGGTTCAGCAGCAAATTAATCATGCTTATTGCCAACTATTTCTATAAACATTGTTTTGTGTTTTACAAAATGCTGCCAAACTACACTGCCTTTATAAACACCTTGTAAATTATTTAATGATTTTTTAGGTAATTGATGTTTTGTGTAGCCCTTTATTAGTAAGTAACAAACGGCAAAATGTGCTTTTACAATAGCAATAAAAAAATAGCTATCGCCATGCAATAAACCCTTCCAAGCAGAAATAGCATCTAGCAAAAATCTAACTGGCAATTTGTACAATTTTTCATGCAAGGGCAAGTTTTTAGCCAGCATTAGTAAGTTATTTCTAAAATTAAGAAACACTTTACGACCACCACGTGGCAATGTACCTGCACCTACATGATACACCACAGATTGTGGGCAAACCATCACTGTATAACCTGCAAGTTGCATGCGCCAGCATAAATCAATCTCCTCTTGGTGAGCAAAAAAATAAGCGTCTAACCCACCTAATCGATGATACACATGGCTACGTACAAACATGGCTGCACCGCTTGCCCAAAATATTGGTGCTACCGTATCGTATTGACCATTGTCTTCTTCTAAAACATCAAAAATACGTCCACGAGATAAAGGATAGCCAAAACTATCTATCCAGCCTCCACTAGCCCCTGCATACTCAAATAAATGCCTATTTTGATAGGCTAGGATCTTTGGCTGACAAGCTGCTACTTGCTTATCGCTTTCCATTAGTGCAATAATTGGCTCCATCCAATCAACTGTCACTTCTACATCAGAGTTCAGTAATACATAATACTCGCTTTTAATCTGCGATAATGCCCAATTATAGCCACCTGCAAAGCCATCATTTTGTGTGTTTACTAATATTTCTACAGTAGGAGAAAAAGACTTGATAACCTGTAAAGAATCGTCTGTAGATGCATTATCTGCAACAATTATTCGTTTATTTTGGTAAGAAGATGCCAATACCATTGGCAAAAACTGTTTTAAATAATGCTGACCGTTATAATTAAGAATAACAATGGCTACTGTAGGTTGCAACAACTAAAATTTTGGCGAAAATAGTAGTTTCTATATGAGTAGAGGTAGGATTATGAAATGAAAGTGATTACTTTGAATTTCAATTATAATATTGCCAATATGACTTTTAACAAAATCTCTCCAATTTTTACGCTTTTAATGTTTGCGACTATGACACATGCACAAACAATCATCCCTTTGTTTAAAGGCACTGTACCCAACTCAAAACCTTGTGCTAAGAAAGAAGATAATTCAGTTGCTGGTAGAGTTTCAGGTATTACTAATCCTTGTATGTATGCTTTTATTCCTGAGAAAAAAGATAGCGCTAAAACTTGCGTGATTATTTGCCCTGGTGGTGGTTATGCACGTTTAGCAATAGACCATGAGGGTTATCAAGTGGCACAAGCCTATAATAAAAAGGGTATTACAGCTTTTGTTTTAAAAAACAGAGTTCCTATTGATGCTGAATGTTTTGAGAATAAGGAAACTGTGGCTTTAATGGATGTACAGCAAGCTATAAAATTGGTAAGAGAAGGTGCTAACGAATATGGTATAAACCCTCATAATATTGGTTTAATGGGCTTTTCGGCCGGTGGTCATTTAGCGACTACCGCTGGCACACATTTTAATACGGTGGTAATAGATAATGCGAATAATACTTCCGTACGTCCAGATTTTTTAGTACTAGGTTACCCTGTAATTAGTTTTAGCGATAGCCTGGCGCACATGGGTTCTAGAGACAATATGCTGGGCAAAAATCCATCGGCGGAAAAGAAAGAATTGTACAGTAATGAGCTACAAGTAACTACACAAACCCCACCTACATTTTTAATTCATGCAGCAGACGATAAAACTGTAAAAGTTGATAATAGCATTTTATTTTTTATGGCGTTGCAAAAAAATAAAGTAGCTAGCGAGATGCATATTTTGCAAAAGGGTGGTCATGGTTTTGGCTTAACTAATAAAGCTGAACCTATTAATTGGCTAGATAACTTATATGCTTGGATGAAAGCTAATAAGTTTATGAAAGGCGATGTAGAATAGCTATAGGTGAAAAGCAAAATCGTTAGATAAAATAAGAGATATGAAGTGCTGAAAAGTGAGAGTAAAGTACAGACAACTAATTGCTACAATTCTGCTTAGTGTGAAAAGCTAAGCAGAATTTTTACAGATGCAGTGTGCGACGCATATGGTGCCGAAAAGTATTACAGAAGCTGACCAATAAAGAATACCAACAAAAAAAGCTAGTTCATGTGCATGAACCAGCTTTTTTTAATAGGTTGTGATACCCAATTATTTTTCAGACAAAAAATCTTTGATTTTGTCTTTGTGTACAATTACTTCTTTGAAAGTATAAGCACCAGATTTAGGACTACGCACAGCTTTGATTACTTTAGTGTAATTTTTAGCTTCGGCAGCCGCCTTAAGATCTTTTACTTTCGCATTTTTTGATGCTGCTTTTGCCATGGTTTATTTAATTTCTTTATGAAGAGTTACTTTTTTCAAAATTGGGTTGAATTTCTTAAGCTCTAAACGCTCAGGAGTATTCTTTTTGTTCTTTACGCTGATGTAACGGCTTGTACCAGGCATACCACTTGTTTTATGCTCTGTACATTCCAAAATCACCTGAACTCTACTACCTTTCTTTGCCATTATATAGATAATTTGTGGTGTGTGAATTAGATTTTATCGCCTTTTGCTCTTAGTGCTTTTACTGTAGCTACCAAACCATTTTTATTGATGGTACGGATAGCTTCGCTAGATACTTTTAAAGTAATCCAACGATCTTCTTCAGCATAAAAGAAACGCTTTGTTTGTAAATTTGGCAAAAACCTACGTTTAGTTTTAATGTTTGAGTGAGAAACACTATTACCAACCATTGGCCTTTTTCCTGTAACCTGACATACTCTTGCCATAACACATTTTTTTTCGGACGGCAAAAGTAAGGAATCAATTTTAATTAGCAATACAATTTTAGCTATTTTTCTAAAAAAACTCAATCC
>JAYWCY010000342.1:0-5740 GCA_043780175.1 Chitinophagales bacterium | reverse complement strand
CGGCAATTCGAGAAATTCCTGCTGGTATCATATCAGCTAATAGTGCTTTGCGTTTTGTGATTCTATCATCTGTAATATTTGTTATAGCAACATTTTTCATCAATACCATTTGCTTTGCGCTAAGTCCTGTGGCTTTGTTTGTAATATTGTTTTATAGTTATACCAAGCGTTTTACGGCATTGTGCCATTTGGTATTAGGTTTGGGTTTATCGCTTGCGCCAATAGGTGCTTATCTAGCTGTTACAGGCAGATTTGATATTTTGCCAATTTTATTTTCACTATCTGTTATTTTTTGGGTCAGTGGTTTCGATATCATTTTTGCGTTGCAAGATGTAGATTTTGATCAATCGCAACAATTGTATTCAATACCAGCTATTTTGGGCAAGGACAAAGGATTACATATTTCAGAAATATTGCATATTATTAGCGCAGCTTGTGTAATTTCTGCTGGTATTTATGGTCATTTTCATTGGTTGTATTGGATTGGTGTGCTAGTGTTTGCTTCCATGTTAGTCTATCAACATGCGATTGTAAAACCAGACGATTTAAGTAAAGTCAATCTAGCTTTTATGACAGCAAATGGTATTGCAAGTGTGGTATTTGCGGTGTTTGTAATTGCTGATTTAGTTATTTTTTGATGACACGAATTGTTATGATTTACACCAATTACAAGAATTGGATCTACTAAATTAAAAATTCCCCTTTAGGGGTTAGGGGCTAACTTTTATGAGCAGAATACTTTGTTTAGACTATGGTGGAAAACGTACTGGCATTGCAGTAACTGATCCTATGCAGATTATAGCCACTGCATTAATGACCATTGAAACCAAAACCTTAATGGCTTTTTTAAAGGACTATTTTGCCAAAGAACCAGTTGAATTAATATTGATTGGTATGCCTTTAAACCTTGATGATACACCAACACACGGTACACCTTTGGTATTGGCTGCTATTAAGCAATTGCAAAAAAACTTTCCTACAATGCCAGTACAAACGGTAGATGAACGATACTCATCTAAAAACGCTTCTAGAGCGATGGTAGAAATGGGGATGAAAAAGAAAGACAGGCAGGTAAAAGCCAATATTGACCAAGTTGCTGCTACCATGTTGTTACAAGAGTATTTGCTCAATCGCTGATAAGCCATTTGCTTCACTTATATTTGCCCACTTAAATTACATTTAATCCCTACAAGTAAGTAGGATTTTTGAGTTATGATATTATCAATAGTAGCCTACGGCAATCCAATTTTACGTAAAGTAGCAGAAGACATTACACCTGAGTATCCTGAGTTGAAAAAACTTTTGGATGACATGTGGGAAACCATGTATAGTAGCAGTGGTGTGGGTTTAGCTGCGCCTCAAATTAATAAAAATATTCGTTTGTTTATTATAGATAGTAAGCAAATTTTTGAGAACCAAGATGATGAAGATAAAGGTAAATACAGCGATGAACCTGGCATTAAGGAAACATTTATCAATGCTCGTATTAAAAAATTATCTGGTCCAGAATGGGTATATAACGAAGGTTGCTTATCTATCCCAAAAATTAGAGAAGATGTGAGCCGCCACGAAACGGTGTTGCTAGAATATGTAGATGCCAATTTTATACCGCAATTAAAAACATTTACCGGCATCACGGCACGTGTTATTTTACATGAATACGATCATATAGAAGGGAAATTGTTTATTGATTACTTAAAACCATTGCGTAAAAAACTGCTTGGAAGTAAATTGAACGACATTACCAAAGGTAAAATAAAAGTGGATTATAAAATGAGCTTTAGTAAATGATAATCAAGCTGTTAATAGCTTTTACTTTTATTAGTTCTGCAATTACTGCGCAGGATACAAGCATTATTATTGATAATAAAAAAATAAATTTACCAGAAGTAGTGGTGCGTAATCATTTTGATTATAAAAAACTGCTGCAACAAATAAAAGACGATACCACGTTTTATAAGGCATTTCGTAATCTGCGAATTTTAAATTATTCATCATTTAATGATATTAAAATGATGGATAAATCGGGTAATGTTAAAGCCGCTTTATCTAGTAAAACCCAGCAACAACGCAGTGCTGGTTGCAGAACGATGACTATTGCGGAGGAACAAACTACTGGTGATTTTTACAACGACAAACATGACTATAACTACCTCACTGCAGAGCTATATGCGGCTTTGTTTTTTACCAAAGATAAAATATGTGGTGAGGACAATATTGTAACGGGTCATGTGATTTCCTCGGCTGGTCAATCTGGCATTAGTAAGCACAAAGAGCAGTTGAAAATGCTTTTTTTTAATCCCGGTAAAAAAATAAAGGGTATTCCATTTATAGGTGATAAGTTAGACTTATATGATGATCATGCTGGTAAAGTGTACGACTACCGATTAGATGTGCAAGAATTTCATGGTACACCTTGCTATGTATTTTCCATAAAACCCAAAGAAAATCTTGGCTTATTTAGAAGAGATGATATTGTGGTAGATGAAATGATCACTTGGTTTGATATGAAAACCTTAGATGTGTTGGCAAGAAATTATTCGCTTAGTTATAAAGCAGGGGTGTATGATTTTGATGTGAGCATGGAGGTAGAAATGACCAGATTTCAAGACTTATTAGTACCTAAAATTTTACGTTACAAAGGCAATTGGGATGTGATTTTTAAGAAACGAGAACGCGGCATTTTTACTGCTACGCTATTTGATTTTAAGTTGTGATTTGACGATTGATATGAAAATAATATTTAAAACTGTAAGGCAACTCTCAAGGCTAATCTTTTGTAGTAAAAATTGTTTATGCTATAATTTGAGCCTGGCAAATAGGGATCGTAATACACATAATAAAATTGATTGTAACTTAAATGCTTATAACTAAAACCTGCTGTGATATTCAAGCTCGTTTTCTTACTCATGTTCCTTGATAAACCTACACCTAATTCACCATAAAAGGTATTTTTTAAATCTATTTTACTAAAATTGTTCGAATTGTCGTTTGCAAAATTGCCCCAACGTAATGTGTAGTTAATGCCTGCATCTGCATACACTAGTGGTTGCCATTGTTTATTACCAAAACTTTTTCTTACATCTACAAAAACAGGGATGCTTTTAGTACCATAATTATCCACACCTACACCTACACCAAATCGCCATTTATCCAGCTTTATACCATTGATCGTTTGTAATGTAAAAGCATTTTGTGAGCTACCATTTAGCAGCCCCAAATTGGTAATATTTGAAAACTTGATTTTTTGTTTTGATTGCGCCAAAGCCATTATGCTACAAAAGCAAAGTGCTATTATTGATAATTTTTTCATGATTTTATTTGGTTAATGTGGTTTTGCTTAATAAGGTAATCGCATTGGTATTTTTGTAATCGTATTGATACAAACCATCTTTTGCAGTGACATACGCAATACCGTTTAAGGCAATCACATCAAGGGTTTCAGCACCTGTAGCAATGGTTTGTAATAGTTGTAAATTGCTATTGTTACTTGCGTCAAATATTTTAAGCCCAGCATCGCCATCGCAAATAAATAGCAGTTTGCCATCTTTACTTAAGCCATATGGATGTGTCAGGTTATAGGTTTTAATCAACTTGGTTTGTGGCAGTGCAGTAATATCTACAACATCTAATTGGTTGCTAAAACCTTGGCATATCGTATTGGCATTTGTACTAGACTTAAGTGTTACATAAGCTGTATTACCATCTGCTATTACCGGGTCGCAAAGACGTGCATGTTTAAACTCACCAAGTTTTACAGGGCTTGCGCCATTAGCAATGCTGTATATAAACATACCAGATTGCGAGCCAATAAACAACTTGTCTTGAAAAGGAAATATCGTTTCTAAACCGCCCGCAATATTGATACTTGTATCAAGTTTTGGGGCAATGTTGTTACTAATATTTACTGCTTTTACTTGATACGTATTTAAAGCATAGAGATAGTTATTTATAATAGCATATTTTGATGTAGAACCAGTGATACCAATACTTGGGGTACTACTGCTTAAAGCAGAAGAATAAGCAATGCCTGGAGTTAAATAACCGTTTCTAGTCCACATGCCTTGCCCTTCCTGTACATCAATATTTACGGTCGTATCTTTTACTTTCCAATCTACAATTACTTGATCATCATACAGTGTAAAACCATTCACATATCTACGTTCTGGGAATATATTTTTAATAAAGTTTTTGTATACAACTGCAGCAGGATTTGTAATGTCAATAGCCATTAAATCGGTAAAGCAATCTGTATATAAAATATTGTCTTTAATGGCAAAGTTTTCACAGCCGGGAATAGTAATAAATGCCTTGTTCATTGGGCTTGCAGGGTTGCTATTATCTATAATGTGAATGCCCTTTTGTAACTCATTTATAAAAATATAATTACCATAAATTACCATTTTGCCTATTGTTGCCAGTGGTTGGGGTACATCGTTTTTAATGGCCAGTCTTACATCTTGGGCAGCTTTATACACGGGTGTGTAAAGCTTGTAAGTTCTTGTGCCGCTATCTTTAAAGCAAGCAGATAATGAGAGTGTACCAATGGTTATTGCCAGTAGTTTTTGCTTAAGTTTATTGTATTGCATCGTATTATTTTTTTGAAGATGATGAATGTTTAAAGGTGATAGGTGTACTTAACTGTACACTGTATAGTAAAAAGTGATATTTGGTTTGCGATGTTTGGTAAATAGGTGTTACACTGTAGGATGTAAGCACTGTTATTTTGTAAAAACTGGGTTTGTAAAATGACAAGCCACCATGCAAGCCTAGCAACCACTTATTATTTAATGCGCTGTTGTAATACAAAAGGTTACTACTGCTATTTGAAATTAGCCACTGTTCTGAAAAAGCCCTCGCTAAAGAGCCGCCAATAGTAATACCAAACTGGGTTTTAGCCGATTGATTGGTAATGAATGTAAAGGATACTGGTACATGTAAAAAATGGGCGTTATTAGTTTTTACTGAGGTTTTACCGCCAGAAAATATTCCAGCGCTATCATTACCAACAGATTGCTTGTTTTGTAAATATTGGTATTGTAAACCAGTGGTAAGTTGCCATTTTTTTGATAACTGCGTTTGATAATCTATACCAATAGTAAAATTGAACCCAGTGTGTGCAGGTAAAATATTGGATGTATTGCTAGTTCCAGCACCCACACCAGAACCTACCCCAGGCAGTGAAACAGCAGTATTATTTGAAGATGCTGTACCATTGCTACTATTATTTTGGCTTATGTTTAGCAAACCACCACCAACTCTAATGAGCCATTGGTGCTTTTTGGTTGCTTCCTTCGTAGTTATTTTAACTGTTGAAAATGTGTCGGTTACACTGTTTCTTGCTAGAATATTAGAGTCTTTTATGTTGGTTGCAGCTATGGGTTCAATAGGTTCATTATTACTAGTTACTGTATCAACGGCTATAATGGTTGTTGTAGTTGGGTTGTATTTTGTAACTAGTCTTGTATTACCTGTACTATTATTGTTTGTAACTGTTATTTTATTTGTTGTTATTTTATTTGTGCTAATGACTGTGTGTTGTTGCTTATTAACAGTTAATAATTTTAGCTTGCTTGTAATAACTAGGTAATGTTCTATTTTTTGTTTTTCAGCTTCAATGTTAATGGTTTTAGTAGTAACTTTCAAGCTATCAGTTGTAGGTTTTGCAAGTGGACTTATTATATTTTTTGTTGATAATGTAATATGATTTTTGGTATTTGATATATTTGTAAATAACCAG
>JAYWCY010000341.1:0-4186 GCA_043780175.1 Chitinophagales bacterium | reverse complement strand
TTAGGCGTAGGTATGTTAAGTGGTATCGGCTTTACAATGAGCATTTTTACAGCTACCTTATCTTTTAGTTTAGATAGTGCTCAAATTATTTCAAAAGTTGCTATTATAGCGGCATCCCTTATTTCTGGAATTTTGGGTTTTGTATATTTATATAAGACAAAGTGATACTTTGTGTTTTATCAGGTTAAGCCATTTCTTCTGCTACAAATCGATAACCAATACCCGATTCTGTTATTATGTATTTAACCCCGTTTGGCTCTATTTTTTTTCTTAATTGTGCTACAAATACGCGTAAATATTGTAATTGATCAATATAATCATTACCCCAAACCTCTTTTAAAATGTATTGATGCGTAAGTACTTTACCTTCATTTTTAGCAAATAAAACCAGCAAAGCATATTGCGTAGCTGTTAATTTTAATATGTTGTTGTTGTGTTTAATGGTTCTTGCTGCAAGGTTTATTTCAAATTGTTTATAAACAATTAAGGGTACATTTTTTTCCATTGCAGCATTTCTAATGGCAGAGCGTACTCTTGCCAGTAGCTCTTTGGTTCTAAATGGTTTTATTAAATAGTCATTTGCACCAGCATCTAGCGTATTTACAATGGTATCTTCATTGCTTTGTGCCGAGAGTATGATGATGGGAATGACATTCCACTCTCGAAGTTTTTTTAATACGGTTTGCCCATTTTCATCTGGAAGCCCTAAGTCTAAAATTATTAAATCTATTTGCTCGTGTACAACTAAGTAATAACCTTCTTTTGCCGATTCTGCCAAAAGCGGTTTGTAACCATTTGAGTGTAAGGTAATTTCTAGCAGCTTGCGGATAGCCTTCTCATCATCTATCACCAATATTGTTTTATTGTTCATTTTGAAAATTTTTAGGTAAAATTTCTACAATAGGAATTGTAATTAAAAATTTAGCACCACCACTAATTGCATTTTGTAAATCAATAGTTCCTTTGTGCGCTTCTACAAAACCCTTTACAAGCGATAAACCTAAACCAGTACCTGTTTTATTGGTATTTTCAAGTCGATGGAACTTGTTAAATACATTTTCTTTTTCGATATCTGGTATGCCCAATCCGTTGTCTTCCACTGTTATTGATAAGTTATTTAATGTATAGCTAACGGCTACATTTATGATAGAATTTGGTGGAGTGTATTCGCAAGCATTTAAAAGAAGATTATACATAACTTGCTGGATGAAAACGTAATCTAGCTTAAATAAAGGAATATTTTCATCAATATTAACAGTTAATTGGTGCGTTTTTAAATGTTCTTCTAGTAGCGCTGCTGTATCAGAAATCAATTCATTCATATCGCACCAATCTTTTCTTAGTTTCAAAAAGCCAGATTCTAATCTAGACATATTTAATAAACTCTCTACATGATTATTTAATCTTAATGCTGCTATAGAAATTTCAGATAGTAGGCCTTCTTTATCAGTATCCGAAAGTTTGGTTGGATTTAGAAGTAGATTGTCTGTTGCGCCAATAATTGCAGCAAGTGGGGTTTTAAATTCATGAGATAATGAATTTAGTATGGTGTTGTACAGTTTAATAGCTTGTATTTTCTCCTCTTTTTTTTGGGCGATCTTCTCAATTTTTCTTATTTTGGATGTTAGTACAGCATTAAGCATAGCTATAACAAAATACATCGATAATAATATTTGATCTTCTACATTACCAACACTAAAATTAAAACGCGGTAGTAAAAAAAAGTAATCCCATATCAAAGCGCTAAATATAGCGGCAACTAATACGGGGAATATATCAAAAAACATTGCAATTATAGAAAGGGTAAGTAATAAAATAAAAGCTACCACCTCAAAGCCTAAATAAGTATTACAAAAAAAGCACAATACTGCAACACTGCATACTGCTACAATGCCTAACAAGCACTGCTTACCTATAGAGGGTTTTTTATTTAGTAGTTGTGATAATATGGAATGTTCAATTGTCAATAAGGGTTTAGTTAGTATTAATAAAATATGTAAACTTGTGTTATTTGTAAATTGTAATTTAGGTTAAAAATAATTAAATTTTATAAATTTTTATAAATAGGATATAACATTAAAGGAAGCCCCTACAGCTTCCTTTAATATCTAAAAACCAAACCAACATACAAGTATTTAAACTGTATATTTAAACTATTTGTTGTTCTTTGAAGCCTTCAGATGTAGATACTAGTAATGTACCTTGTACATAATTTTCATCATGTTGGCTAGCATCTAAGCCTTCTGCTTCATCTTCTTCACTTACGCGTACGGGAACAATAAAGTTGATAAATTTAAAAATTAAATAGGATACTACGAAGCTATAGCCAACAGCACAAGCCATGGCTTTTAACTGTGTAAGAAATAAAGATGCATTGCCATAAGCCAAGCCATCATTACCTGCGGCATTAACTGCTTTGGTAGCAAATACACCAGTTAATAACATGCCAACCATACCACCTAATCCATGACAAGGAAAGACATCTAACGTATCATCTAAACTAGTTTTAGATTTAATAGTTACGGCAACATTAGAGATAACTGCAGCCAACACACCAATAAAAATACTTTGTGGAATGGCTACAAAACCTGCGCCAGGTGTAATAGCTACTAAGCCAACTACTGCACCAATGCAAAAGCCAAGTACAGATGGTTTTTTACCTTTTAATACATCAAAAAACATCCATGATAAGCCAGCAGCAGCAGCAGCAGTATTGGTAGTTGCAAATGCTGATACCGATAAACTATTGGCAGCTAATGCAGAACCTGCATTAAACCCAAACCAGCCAAACCACAGTAAACCAGTACCAATAAGTACATAAGGAATATTTGCAGGTACAGTTTCTCTACTTATAAACCACGATTTTCTTGGTTTTAATACCAAGGCGCCTGCTAGTGCAGCACAACCGGCAGAAATATGTACGACTGTGCCTCCTGCAAAATCTAATGCGCCCATTTTTAATAAAAAGCCACCAGGGTGCCAGCTCCAATGTGCTAATGGTGCATACACTAAAAGGGAAAACAATACGGTAAATAAAATGTATGCGGTAAAGCGCATTCGCTCTGCAATGGCACCTACAACCAAGCCCGGTGTAATGACAGCAAACATTAATTGAAACAGAGAAAATAAAAGCATTGGAATAGTTAATGGAGTGCCACCTTGTAATACGGGTGCACCAGAAATTACATTTTTAAAGAACAAAAATGTTCTTGGGTCGCCAATAAAACCACCTAAAGAATCGCCAAAGCAAAGGCTAAAACCAACAACTACCCACAACACACTTACTACACCCGCTGCAACCACACTTTTCATCATGGTAGACAATACATTTTTACGATGCACCATACCGCCATAAAAAAATGCTAGTCCTGGCGTCATTAAAAATACGAGTGCGGTAGCTACCAAAATCCAAGCGGTATCGGCAGCATTGTATTTGCCTTCATCAAAAATTGGTAGAGTTTTTACAAATAGCGCAGCAATAGCTACTACACATAAGATTAAAAATGGTGCTGCTGTTTTGAATGTTATTTTAGCCATAATATTTTAGTTTTGGTTAATTGGGGTATTAAAATAGTGTCTAAATGTATAAAAAATGTATAAAAAATCTAAATAATAAATACATTTATTTTTTAAGTATATATTTTATTGCAGTTCGGTATTGGTATCGTAAAGTGGCTATCGGTGTAATCAACGATTGGGTTGGTATTTATTTTTACTTCTGTGTTAGTTTTTAGCAACAGCTTGGTATAATAAAAAAACCCTTTGCAGTTAATTAATGCAAAGGGTTTTTTATTATATAAATGCGTAATTACAAACTCATCATTTCTTTAAATTTTACAGTTTGTCTGCGACTTACTTCTATTTTTTCGCCGCCTTTTAAATCCACCAATAAGCCACCATTAAAATATGGTTCAATTTTCTCTATCCAACGTAAATTTACAATATGTTTTCTATTAGCTCTAAAAAACATACGTTCGTCCAGACGCTCTTCCAATGCATTTAAAGATTTTAGTATTAATGGTTTGTTTGTTCCAAAAAATACTTTGGCATAGTTACCTACGCTTTCAAATAGTCTAATGTCCCCCAGTTTTACAAACCAGCAACGCTCACCATCTTTTACAAACACCTGGTCGTGCTCGTTTAAAGGGCCTCTGTTAAAAATACTTTGACCTTCTGCTTTTTCTTT
>JAYWCY010000340.1:0-3744 GCA_043780175.1 Chitinophagales bacterium | reverse complement strand
GCTATTTAAGAGTGACAGCACCATTTGCTGGCGTGATTGTGGAAAGAAATATTAGCCCTGGTGCACTCGTAAGTGCCGCTACTAAAGATAAACCCATGTTAGAATTAAAACAGGTAGATCATTTGAGACTGCAAGTAGATGTTCCTGAAAGTATGGCTATTAGCTTAAAAAATAAAGATACCGTTAGCTTTTTTGTGAATGCATTTCCTGGTAAAAAGATGACTTGTACCATTAGCCGAAATGCACAAAATATCAATATGCAATATCGTAATGAGCGGATTGAAATGGATGTCATGAATAAAGATGGTGTATTAAGTCCAGGTATGTTTGCAGATGTAATACTATATTCAAAAGGTAATCCGAATGCTTTATATGTCCCAAAATCAGCTGTGGTTACATCTACCGAAAGGAAATATGTACTACTAATGACCAATGGTAAAATAAAAAAAGTGGATGTAAGCACGGGCAATGCAACTGCCAGTACCATTGAAGTATTTGGTGCCTTACAAGCTGGTGATACAATCATAGCAGCTGCCAATGATGAGATCAAGGAGAGCATTAATTAATCATATTGTAAAAGGTATTTATTATAAAGGCAACTGTCTGAAAATTTTAGGCAGTTGCCTTTATTAATAAAATAACATACCTCAATATTTAGTCATTTAGAGCCCTGCTAAGTTTCTTTTACTAAAAAAAAATTTGTTATTTCTAAAGAAATAATTAGCGAAAGGTAAGTAAATAGCGCCCCAAACCTGATTAGGTGCTATTAGTCGCCTTTATTTCAAAAACTTCCCATAATAAAAAAGCAAAAGTGCGCAGATAGTAAATCTTAAACAGTGCCTTTCTTGAACAATGACGATGCCTTTTTGATAAATGACAATTGGATTATTACCATTCACATAGTGATAGTTAAAATATCAGATGTTTTTTAAAAAATAATGATACTTGCTATTAAATTATGTTATGTATTTTTTTTCGAATCACATTGTTTTTATAATAAGTGTAAAACCTTTAAAGCTGTCAATAGCCATAAATTAAGGCGATGACGAAAGTTACAAATGTTACCATCAGCCAGTTTTAGTGCAAATAGCTTTGCCCTAAATAAAAAGGTAATGACGAAACAACATTTCATACTACAAACAATTCTAGCAATCGTTTTTTCAAGTAGCCTTACTGCACAGATTGGTATACAAACTATTAGGCAATTACCGCTAGACGAAGCTATCAGCAGTGCACTAAGTAATAATAAGACAGTACAACTTGCCAAAATGAATGAAGCCATGGCAGGTGCAAATTATAAGCAAACTGAGGCTATTTATTTACCGCAAATAGGGTTGTCATATACAGGCTTTAGCACCAATAATCCTTTAAATGCTTTTGGCTTCAAATTACAGCAAAAAAATATTTCGCAAAATGATTTTATCCCCGATTTACTCAATCATCCAAGTACTACAACAGATTTTACTACTAAACTAGAGGTACAGCAACCATTAATAAATATGGATGCAGTGTATGTGCGTAAGAGTGCCGCTAAGCAAATAGAAGTTTATCAATACAAAACCCAAAGAACAAGAGATTATATCAGCTTTGAAGTGCAAAAAAACTATTTACAATTACAACTGTATTACGAATCAGTAGCAGTTTTAGAAGATGCCTTAGCTACTACCAAAGCTCTGTACCTATTTACCAATAATCATTTTAAGCAAGGGTTAATACAAAAGTCTGACGTATTAAATGTACAGGTAACTGTAGCCACTTTAGAAAATAACTTAGCAAAGGCAAAAAGCAATATTAGCAATACTTCTGACTATTTAAGTAGGTTGATGGGCGTGCCAATTGGTACCATTTATACTGTGACTAAACCCAATATAACTATAATTAATAGCAATGACTCAATTACCAATTCAAGAGCTGATTTTATGGCAATGCAAAAAGCGATTGATGCATCCAGCTTAATGATACAATCAAGTAAAATGAGTTATTTACCAAAGTTGAATGCGTTTGGTAGTTATCAATTAAACGATAGCCGAATGTTAGGTTTTGGAGCAGGTGCTTATCTGGGTGGCATACAATTATCTTGGAATATTTTTCAAGGTAATAAAACGAAAAATACCATCCTAACACAAACCATAGCACGTGACCAACTGTCCACTCAACTTGAACAACAGAAAGAAGAAAGTAATGCAGATTTAAGTAAAACGAAAAGAGATATTAGCGATGCGCAATCAGAGATTGTTAAACAGCAAATGGCGATTGAACAAGCTACTGAAGCCTTACGTATTTTACAAAATCGTTACGAACAAGGTTTAGTAAACACCACAGATGTAATGATGGCTACTACACAATTATCTGAACAAAAGTTTGGCTTATCACAGGCCATCTTTAACCAAAATCTTAGCAAGGCTTACTTACAATTATTAACAAGTTCTGTAACTAAATAATATACTATAACATGATATTTCAACAACAAAAAATAAGTACTTTTTTACTTGTAATTAGTATCGTAGTCCTCTCTGCCTGTGCCTCAAAGGACAAGAAAGAACCTGTATTAAATAACGAACCTGCGATTTTAGTAACACTATCAACGCCTTCTGGCAATACTGGCAACACTGTTAATATAAGTGGTCAAGTTGAGTCTTCGCAAATAGCTAATATTAGTACTAGAGTGATGGGCTATATCACAGCTTTAAAAGTAAAAGTAGGCGATAACGTTAACAAAGGACAATTGATTGCAACCATTAGCAACCAAGATATTTTGGCCAAAAGAGCCCAAACTGATGCGATGATTGCAGAAGGAGAAGCAGCTTTAAACAATGCCCAAAAAGACTTGGAACGTTTTACCAATTTATACAAACAACAAAGCGCTTCTGCCAAGGAATTAGACAATATGACCTTACAATATAACTCAGCAAAATCAAGAGTTGAGGCAGCCAGGCAGATGCGTAATGAAGTAAACGCTATGTTAAGCTATACAAATTTAGTAGCTCCATTTAATGGAACTATTACACAAAAAATGGTTGATGCTGGCAGCATGGCAAACCCTGGTATGCCGATTGTAAGTATTGAACAAACTGGTACTTATCAAGTAAGTGCTACTGTACCAGAAACAGAAATCAATCATATAAGGCAAGGACAATTGGTAGATATTACAATCAAATCTGCCAACAAATCGTTTAAAGGAAGCATCTCACAAATCAACCAATCTTCTCAATTTACTGGAGGACAATACCTCATTAAAATAACCATTCCTGATAATGAAAAGTTAGGTTTATATGCTGGTATGTATGCGTCTATTTCGTTAGTTACAACCAACAATCCAAAAGCCATTACGGCAGATAATACAGTGTTGGTGCCAGTATCAAGTATTGAGAATAAAAATCAATTAACTGGCTTATACACTATTAGTGCAAATAATACAGCCTTATTACGTTGGGTAAGATTGGGCAGAACTTATGGAGATAAAGTGGAAGTATTGAGTGGCTTAGCTAGTAACGAGACTTTTATTACTAATTCTGATGGAAAGCTAAGCAATGGTGTAGCTGTGAAAGAGAAAAAGTAAGAAAATGAATGGTGAAAAATTAGTAGCTGAATCTTAAAATAGAAGTAATACTAAGATTTTATGGCCTTTTAATATCTAGTATTTTTCGACTACAAAAACAAAATAATATTATAAGCATATCAGTTTATAACATAACATAGATTCCGTGGAAAGCCGTCGCTAGTTATCCAAAACCAATCAACAAA
>JAYWCY010000339.1:0-6915 GCA_043780175.1 Chitinophagales bacterium | reverse complement strand
GGACGTACATGGTATTTTTAAAACAGAAGCCATGTATGCAAATGGTGTTCACATGATTGTTTCTAATGAATTACCAAATGGTATTAAGTTTATTGGAACTGATGGATGGATTTGGGTAACAAGAGGTAATTACAGAGTTACAGATTCAGACCCAGTGGCAGATAAAGATGGTGTAAAACCAATAGATGCCAGTAATCCAGCCATATTGCAATCTATTATTGGTACCAATGACATGCATTTATATGATAGCCCTGAGCAGCATATCAATTGGTTAGAATGTATTAAAACAAGAAAACAACCTATTGCCCCAGTTGAAGTTGGTCATCGTTCATGTTCAGCTTGCTTATTACACCAGATAGCAATGAAATTAAAAAGAAAAATTTATTGGGACCCTGCAAAAGAAACGATTGCCAATGGCGATAAAGAAGCATTAGCTATGTTGAAAAGACCAAGAAGAAAAAAATATGATTTTAACGCATAAAATAGGCAGCGTTAATAAATGGCAGAAAATAAAAAAGCGAGGTTGATATTACCTCTTTTTTTAGTGAACTTCAGCCTCGGTGCGGACAAGAACTGAGGCTTAGAAGAGCAGAGCGGCAGATTACCCAATTTACACGTTATATAGCTTTTCGGAATCATCAATGTAAAGACGTAAAAATTCATTTAAAGATGTAGTAATAGGTTTATAAATACTCATATTAGGCATAATTCCAATCTCATATGTATCATCTTTTAATATATCTATCACATACCACCAACTTTTATGCATATATTCTGCAAATATTATCATATTCGAATATTGATTTTGTAGCCCTTTAAATTCTTTTTGTACTGTTACCAGTTTTTGTAATGGATAAAACAAAAATCCTTCGTTGTCATTATAATTAGGATATAATGATTGCATCCCGTTCACCAGTTTAAAATATTGTATAAAATCACTTGGCAAGAAAATCATCTTTTCGTTTTGAAAAGTTTTAATCTGTACATCAGATACTCCATAGTATTTTCTGTAGCAGCAATACTAAAATGCTAAGTACAAAGCAGATAATATAGGGATACAGTAGCTATTAAGTACTGTATAAGCTTTCATCCTTCGTTCATCCTTCGTTGATATAGTAGGGATATAGTAGGGTTACAGTACTGATAAAGTAGCCATTAAGTACTAGTAAAGTAGTAATACAGCATCTTCCATCTTTCTTTTATTACTGCTTTTGTAGGTATTTGCATGATGTTTTAATAGTAAACGCTTATTTCTTTTAAGCATTTACGCGTTGCCGCTTACCCCATTTGCGCTTAATTTTGCGCCATGCTCACTCAACAAGAAGAAGATTATATCCTGTATTGGCAGCAACAACGTGATACATACCGACAGAGTTTTATACAATTTGTAAAAGGTATGTCTATTGGCTTAAGCATTAGCTGCGCGATTATTATCGTGGTTATTACTGGCTGGTACCAACGTGCTAATATGGTGGCTAATAGTAAAATGAGCGCCATTGTTTTTGTATTGGCATTACTAATAATTACCATTTTTATGGCTTGGTTATACCGCAACTTCCAATGGGAAAATAAAGAACAGCAGTACTTGGAACTTTTGGCTAAAAAGAAACGATTTTCAGCAAATGATAGGAACACGGATGCGACAGATTAAAACGGATTTTATTTCCACAGAAGCACTGAATATTGCGGTTGTATTTAACCTAAATGAATTTATAAAAACGCTAATAACTCATCTGTTTTTATTCGCCAAAACGAGCGTTATTAGCGTTACTACCCTTCGGTTTTAGCCTTCGATTTTTTCATACCCTTTCCCCCCTATCTTTGCCCACTTAAAAATTTTTAAACCGTTACTAATTATGCAACTGAAAGGTTTAGTACGCTTCTTTGCGATTGCCCTTATTCTTATCTGTATTTATCAACTATCTTTTACGTGGTTTGTACATAGCCACGAAAGTGATATGGAAGCCAAGGCTGATAAATGGTTAAACCAATATCCTTCGCCAGAGAAGAAGTATGCAGACGATAAAGCGCTTCAAGCACTTTATGCCGACACATTAAAAGAGCTGAAAAAAGCACGTTTACAACGTTTATTAGACAGTACCAAAGACACTAAAATTGGTCCATTTGGTTTAACTACTTACCGCAGTGCAAAAGACAAAGAATTATTGCTTGGTCTTGACTTACAAGGTGGTATGAGTGTAACCATGGAAGTAGGATTAGATGGTTTGGTAAAATCATTAGCCAATTACACGAAAGATGCTGGTTTTAATAAAGCGTTGGACGCAGCTGTAGCTAAAAAAGCCAATAGTGGCGCAGACTTTATTACGTTGTTTACCGACGCGTACAAAACTGGTACACCAGGTGGTAATTTGGCACCGTTTTTTGCAGCAAAAAGTAACGGAAAAATTAAGTTTGATGCAAGTGATGCCAATGTGATAGCGTATTTAAGAGAGCAATCTGATGCTGCTTTTAATAATACCGTTCGTGTATTGCGTACGCGTATTGATGGATTTGGTGTGTCGTCACCAAATATTAACCCTGATAAAGTTAAAAGTATCATTAATATAGAATTGGCTGGTGCGAATGACCCTGAAAGAGTCCGTAGAATATTACAATCTACTGCCAATCTTCAGTTTTTTGAAGTGTATACATTAGCCGATAAAGAGATTCAAGGTATCGTAGATGCAGATAAAGCGGTACAAGATTATCTAAATGGCACGAAAGCATTAGATACTACAAAAAAAGAAACCAATGCAAAAACTATTACTGATACAAGTAAAGGAGCAAGCATGGCAGACTTGGCTAAAAGTAGTAAAACTGATAAAATAGACAGTACTGCATTTAAAGCAAATGAAGCACCAATAAGACGTTTAATTCAGTTTGGACAACCACAACAAGGTAAAAATGGTAAAACAGTTTTTCCTGCAGCAATTGGTTTTGTACGTGCAATAGATACTAGTAAACTAAATACATACTTACGTATGGATATTGCTAAAACTAAACTACCATCAAATATGAAATTGATATATGGTAAGTTTGATAGCGAAGATCTTGCTGCAAAAAATATACTACAGTTATATGCAATCAAAACATTAGATAATGGTCAGGCTGAGTTAGAAGGTGAACACGTATCTGAAGCGGCTCAAGATTTTGAGAATGGCAAAGTATCTATTAAAATGAACATGGATAAAATTGGGACTAATATTTGGGCCAAGATGACTGGCAGAAATATTGACAAGCCAATTGCGATTGTACTGGACAACTTTGTGTATTCTGCTCCAAATGTAAACGATGCGATTACTACAGGAAATTCGTCTATTAGCGGTAACTACACTGTAAAAGAAGCGCAAGAATTATCCGATATTTTAAAGAGCGGTAAACTTACTGCTACTGCTAAAATTGTACAAGAGCAAGTAGTAGGCCCTACTTTAGGTCAGGCTGCTATTAAAGGCGGTGCCTTATCTTTCTTAATATCATTTATTGTAATTTTTGCCTTAATGCTTGTGTATTACAATACTGCAGGTTGGGTTGCAAACATTGCTTTGATATTAAACTTACTATTTACTATTGGTATTTTAAGTGCCTTAGGCTTTACCTTAACAGCACCAGGTATTGCTGGTTTGGTACTAACTATTGGTATGGCGGTAGATACGAACGTAATTATTTTTGAGCGTATTAAAGAAGAGCTAAGCAAGGGTAAAAACTATGCAACAGCTGTAAATGATGGTTACAAACGTTCATTAGCACCAGTATTAGATGCGCACGTTACAACTTTTTTAACAGCTGCCATCTTAGCTTACTTTGGTTTAGGACCCGTATTAGGCTTTGCTACTACACAAATGATTGGTATTCTATTATCATTGTTCTGTGGTATTTTAGTATCTCGTTTAGTGACTGACTTATACATGGGTCAAAATCGTCACTTCGAGTATTTTACTGGTGTCTCTAAAAAAATATTTAAACACGCTTCTTACAAGTTTATTGAGTACAGAAAGGTAGCTTATGGCATCTCTGCTGTCGTATTTGTATTAGGTATTGCTTCTTACTTTAATGGTTTTGATGAAGGTGTTGAATTTGCAGGTGGTAGAAGTTACACTGTGAAATTTGATAAAGCCATTAACCAAGAAGATCTAACAAATGATTTAAAGAAAGCTTTTGGCGAAGCACCAATACTTAAAACAGTTGGTACTGCTAATCAAATAAACATTACTACTGCTTATAAAATTACAGAAAGCAATAAGGATAATACCATTGATAAAGAAGTAGAAGGTAAGTTATTTGAAGGTTTAAAAACGCATTTACCAGCAGGTGTTACTTATGCAGAATTTGATAGTAAATACAAACAAAGTTCTCAAACGGTATTACCTACCATTTCTGACGATTTAAAATCTGGCGCTACCAAAGCAACCATATTTGCTTTGTTGGCAATATGTTTATATATCTTCATCCGTTTCCGTGATTGGAGATATAGTTTAGGTACTATTTTCTCGTTATTGCATGACGTATTTGTAACTTTAATCGTATTTAGTTTTGCTCGCAAAATCGTACCGTTCCCATTAGAGATCGATCAGCATTTTATAGCTGCGATATTAACTGTAATTGGTTTCTCTATGAACGATACGGTTATTGTGTACGATAGAATTAGAGAAGATAGTAAGCTTATGAAAGGCGAAGCAAACGCTACCATCATTAACAGAGCTATTAATCAAACATTAAGCCGTACTGTAATGACGTCATTAACAGTATTTTTAACCCTTTTAATCTTATTCATCTTTGGTGGTGAGGTTACAAGAGGTTTCTCATTTGCTATGTTAATTGGTGTAATTACTGGTACGTATTCATCAATTTTTGTAGCAGCACCAATATTGGTTGACTTTGCAAAAGACAAACCATTGGGATCTAAAGATACAAAAAAATAAATATTATTTTATTATAATTAAAAAAGCCCTGCAACTTATTTGCGGGGCTTTTAGTTTAAAATATGCTTAAAAAATAGCATTAAGTAGCTATTAACATTTTTTTGAAACAACTTAAACATACTTTCGCGTTGAAATTATGAGAATAGTATTAAAAAATATTATAAACAAATGTCTCATACTGTTTATGGCAGTACAGATACTTAATCAAAGTTTCGATGCAATCGATTTTCAACCAATTTGTGCTACTAATACTATTGGTGACTTCAACGATATCAATTCCGCTACCGAATATATTTCAGAAATTGTATTAGGTAACAAAGACGCATTTCCTGAATTCCAGCAAACGCAAAGTGGTTCACACAAATCTTCTCAGACTTTCAAGCATTTTAATATAAAACTGTTTCAACCTACTGTACTAACAGTAGCGCCAGTAACTTATGCCACCGTTTTATCGTTCGCATATCCATTAGATGAGACCTATTCTTTCTTGTTTTCTAAGGATATTACGCCGCCGCCGCCTAAGGCATAGTTTACCGCTTTTTTGCAATTTTTGCAATAAATCTATTTTTGGCAACCGTATTACAAGAGCCATATTAGTTCCTATGTAGCTATTATATGTTACCATTAAATTTGGTATTTATTACATAATACCATCAATTCTTTCATACATATATTATATTTAATATTAAATTATGCGATTTAAACTATTGCAGCAATTTTGCTTAAACGGCCTTTTTATTATCGTTTTTAGCACTATAAGCTTTGCACAGGTGGTACTTGTACCACAACTACCAATTCAAAAAGATACTATAAAAATTAGTTTAGATAGTGCAGAAAATATTTTTCTTAGGCAAAATCTATTAGTGCTGGCACAGAAATATAATATTGATGCCCAAAAAGCATTGATTATTCAAGCTAAATTGTTACCAAATCCCAATTTTTCTTACAGTAGAGGACCATTGATTCCCTTGCATGATGATCAATCAAACTATCCTTCTTCTAATTTCTTTAAGAATGCTGAATCTGCGGCGTCTATTTCGCAGTTGATTTTATTGGCTGGCAAAAGAAATAAGCAAGTAAAAATTGCTGTAGCCAATGCAAAATTGGCAGAGTATCAGTTTTACGATTTAATCAGGACCTTGAAATATACATTGAGAACTGATTTTTTTACAATATATTATTTGCAACAATCTGCAAAAGTATATGACAAGGAGATTAAGGCTTTGCAACAAGTTGTAAACGCTTTTAACCAGCAAAATGGCAAGGGGTATATTTCAGAAAAGGAAGTTATTCGAGTGAAAGCACAGTTATATAGTTTTCAAAGCGAATACAATGATCTTATTAATCAAATCAATGATACTGAAAGTGAACTACGATTGGTACTTCAGATAAAGGATGTATATGTAGACCCTTTGGTAAACAATGACTTAGTAATGGCTCTTGACCCTTCAAAATATCCTGTGACTACCCTTATTGATTCTGCGTACAAGAGTAGAACAGATTTGTTGATAGCTAAAGCGAATACAGATATTAGCAAATTAAATTATAACTATCAAAAAGCCTTAGCAGTTCCAGATATTACTGCTTCTATTGCATATGATAGACAAGGTAGTTATGCACGAAATTTCAATTCTGGTGGTATTGCTATCGACCTTCCTTTTTTTAACAGAAATCAAGGCAATATTAAATCGGCTAAAATAATGATAGATGTCAATGCTGCTACTCAAAAAAGTGTTGAAGCGACTCTGGAAGAACAGATAAATAGAGCTTTATTAAAAGCCTATGATAACAATAAATTATTTCAAAAAATAGACCCTAAATTCTTAACAGATTTTGATCGATTACTTAACGAGGTATTAATCAATTATGAAAAAAGAAATATTGGTTTATTAGATTTTTTAGATTTCTATGACTCCTATAAGCAGAATGTTCTTCAAATTAACACATTACGCTCTAATTATGCCAACGCTTTTGAAGATTTAAATTTCTATACCGG
>JAYWCY010000338.1:0-3625 GCA_043780175.1 Chitinophagales bacterium | reverse complement strand
CCCTTTTTAACCTACTCTTATTACGACTGCATTAATGGTGATTATAAAAGCGATAATAACAACAATGCCAATACCAAAGATTATACAGGTTTAAAGGTGACAGGTGTAGCACCCAACCTATTAAATATTGGTTTTGATATAGAAACAAGTGCCGGGTTTTACTTAAATGTAACCAATATGTTTACCGATAAAATGCCCATCACGCTTGATAATAGTAGCTATTCACCCGCTTACGATTTACTAAATGCCAAACTAGGTTTCAGAAATGTGAAAAATAGCAAGCATCTTAAAAAATGGAATATTGATGTATTTGCAGGGCTAGATAATATGCTAGGGCAACGTTACTCACAGTTCACATTTTTAAATATTGCAGCCCCAGCTGGTCAACTACCCAAAGTATTTAATCCGGGCTCGCCATATATGACAAACTACCTTGGGGCAAGTTTACGTTATAGGTTTTAGTAGTTGAAATTAGTCGGCTTCGTAATGCTATTGACCTCTATAGGCGTCGCACACTTCAACTGCGGAGTATTTTTTGCGGTTTTATTGAAGCGGTGACTGCTTGCAAATCCTAAAAGAGCAGTACTTGATATATAGCATATTAAGTGCTAGTATTGTCAGTGCCTATAACAATCGTTTAAGATAAAATATCGCCGAGTCTTTGCGCTGCATCATTTTTGTGCACAATTAAAAAAGCAATAAACCCAAAGCACCAGCCTATTTCGATGACATCGCAAAGGCGTCTTGTGAGTGTTTGTTCAAAACTTGGCTTTGACCCAGATAAAGTTACAACCTTAAGTTTCATTATTTGATGACCAATAGTGCCTTCTAAAAAACTTTCGCAAACAACAAAATACATAAACCAGAACACAAGCGGTACAAGTGCTGGCAAACCTTCAACCGAATATTTCGCTTCAGATGTTTCATGTCCAACTGTACTGATATAGAAGATTGTTAACCCAAATATGATGGTATAATCTACAATCGTTGCTGAAATTCGCTTACCTATAAATTTGTGTCTGGCTTCGCTCAACATTTTATTGCTATTGTTTTATTCAAAAAATAGTCAAATCATAGTATTCACCCAATTTACAAACTATTGTACACCAGTTGTTTAGTTTCAAAATTGCGTATTGACTTTTTTTAAGTGTTAATATTTTTGCCCAGCGCTTCTACTACAGCATTATAAGTCTCTTCGTCGCTTAAAGCTAGCGGCTCAAAAGCTTTGCCAATAATGGTTTCGTATAATTCAATATATCTTTTACTAATGGTGGTAATCCATTCTTCACTCATATGTGGTACGGTTTGTCCTACTTTACCCATGAAGTTGTTGGCAATTAACCATTCACGTACAAACTCTTTGCTGAGTTGTTTTTGCCTTTCACCTGTTGCTTGGCGTGCTTCAAAGCCATCAGCATAAAAGTATCTACTGCTATCTGGTGTGTGTATTTCATCCATTAAGTAAATGGTATCGCCTATTTTACCAAATTCGTATTTTGTATCTACCAGAATTAAACCTTGCTTAGCGGCTATTTGTTTACCAAAGGCAAATAATTCCAATGCATATTTTTCTAAAATAGCCCAATCCGCTGCACTTGCTAGGCCTTGTGCAATAATGGCTTCTTTACTAATATCTTCATCATGCCCTTCACTTGCTTTTGTGCTTGGTGTAATAATTGGAGAGGGAAAGTAGTCGTTCTCTATCATGCCTGCAGGCATGGTTACACCACACAATGTTCTTTCACCAGCGTTATAAGTGCGCCATGCATGACCTGTTAAATTACCACGAACTACCATCTCTATTTTAAACGGTTCGCAACGCTTACCAATGCTTACGTTTGGCGCAGGTGTAGCTTGCAACCAATTGGGGCAAATATGCTTGGTAGCATCCAGCATATAAGCTGCTATTTGGTTCAGTACTTGGCCTTTAAAAGGTATAGGGTTTGGTAAAATAACATCAAAGGCTGAGATACGATTACTAGCTATCATTACCAAAGTATCGGTACCAATACTGTACACATCCCGTACTTTGCCTTTGTAATACTTTGTTTGTTGTGGAAATTGTAATGCTGACATGCGCCAAAAGTAATGCCTCAAAATTTGCAATTTATCATTGATGTTTTTTTTTTCTTAACAAGCAATTATTTTTGTGTACAAATATTTTTTTTATAGTTAGCTAAACAACTATTACTTTGCTAATCTATTAATCTTTTTATTTCTAAACATAAATTGCCATTATGAAAAAGCTACACCGCTTATGTGTCGTATTTGTATTGTTTGCCTTAAGCTCAACAGTCGCAATTGCTCAACAATCTACTACCGTATCTGGTAGCATTACCAACAATAAATCAAAAGAAGCGTTGTCTGCAGTATCTGTAACCATTAAAGGTGGTACAGCCGGTGCATTTACCGATGATAAGGGCAATTTTAAATTTACAACTTCCCAAAAGCCCCCTTTTACACTAGTTATCAGTTCGGTAGGATATGCTAATAAAGAGGTTTTATTTAATGGGTCAAGTTTAGCTGTAGAATTAGAAACAAGTTTTGTTCTTGGTGAAGAGGTTGTAGTGGCAGCATCAAGAGTACCTGAGCGTATTCTAGAGTCGCCTGTATCTATTGAAAGAATTAATAGTGCTAATATCCGTCAATCGCCAGCTAGTAATTATTATGATATTGTTGGCAATATGAAAGGTGTAGATGTTACAACTTCTAGCTTAACTTTTAAAACTGTAAGTACACGTGGTTTTAACAGCAGTGGTAACTTACGTTTAAACCAAATTATGGATGGCATGGATAACCAAGCACCTGGTTTAAATTTTGCAGTAGGTAGCATTATTGGTTTAACTGAATTGGATGTAGACAATGTAGAATTATTATCTGGTGCCAGCTCTGCCTTATATGGTCCAGGTGGTATGAATGGCACTTTATTGATTAATAGTAAAAATCCATTTAAATACCAAGGTTTAAGTTTTCAAATTAAAACTGGTGTAAACCACGTTGATAGCAAACAAAGAGACCGTGCGCCTTTTTACGATTGGAACTTGCGTTGGGCGCAAAAATTATCAGAAAAATGGGCATTTAAAATAGGTGCCTCTTTTACCCAAGCTACAGATTGGGTAGCTAATGATAAAAGAAACTTTCAAACAGGTGCTGGTGGCGATAGAACGACTGGTCAAGTGGTTGCTGGCGATAGAACAGACCCAGCTTATGATGGTGTAAATGTGTATGGTGATGAAACCAATTTTTCAGCCTTTCCTGCTGGATTAAACACGTTCAAATCATTTGCACAAAATGCGGTTGCACCTTTATTTCCTTCGCCATACCAACCAGCTTTAGCAGGTATTATTGCTACGATACCTACTACTCAAAATGTTTCAAGAACGGGTTACGATGAAAAGGATGTAGTGAGCCCTTATACTGTAAATGTGAAATTAACTGGTGCGTTACATTATAAAATCAATGATAATTTAGAAGCATCTTTAGCGGCTAACTATGGTATTGGTAATACGGTGTACACTGGCTTAGGTAGATACTCATTAAAGAATTTTAGAATAGGTCAATACAAACTAGAGTTAAAATCTAAAAACTGGTATTTACGAGCTTACACCACACAAGAAGATGCTGG
>JAYWCY010000337.1:0-2079 GCA_043780175.1 Chitinophagales bacterium | reverse complement strand
GGACAAGATTTGCCAAATATGCCTTTTGAAACTATTATTACTGAACTAATTGAAGCTGGTGATATTGAACCTATTTTTTGTATAGGATTATATTGTGGGGATGATAGGCGCAACGAATATGGCACTGCCTATAGTGCAGATTATCAAGGGTTGGGTGCAAAAGCAGGCTTGTACAATAAGTTTGTATTTGACGAATTACTACCATTTATTCGCAAAACCTACAATATTCAAAATTTTAAAGATAAAGCCTTTGCTGGCTTTAGTTTGGGAGGCCTAAGTGCGTTAGATATTGTGTGGAATAATGCGACTGAATTTAACAAAGTAGGGGTTTTTAGTGGCAGCCTTTGGTGGCGTAGAAAAGCGTATAATGCTGGCTATGACGAAGAATTAGATAGATTGATGCATTTACAAATAAGAAAGGGTAATTTTTACCCTTGGTTAAAATTATTTATTCAATGTGGTACGCTAGATGAAGCTGACGACAGAAATAACAATGGCATTATTGACAGTATTGACGATGCCTTAGACTTGATAGTAGAATTAAAAGTAAAAGGGTATTCCGATGCGCATATTAAGTACCTATTGCTGCAAGATGGTAAGCATGACGTGCTCACTTGGGCCAATGCATTGCCTGAGTTTTTAAAATGGGGCTGGGGAAGGAAGTAAAGGAAGGAAAAGAAATAAAAAGGCAATGATTTTCACTTAGCAAAATCGTACAATTTATTAAATTATGTAATACTATCACTATGAATAATAACAAACTATTACCGTATATGTTGCCAGTGCTAATTGCTTTTGTAGCCATGTTTTTTGTAAAATGTGGTAGCACTACAACTACAAAACAGGTAAATACGACAGCCGCAGCAACTAATGTTGATGCTGGGGTAAAAGAATCTAATGGACTAAACAGACATCCAGCGCACATTAAATATAGCAAACATGCAAAATGCAGGATGGATTGTAGACACATTACGGCCGATGAAATTGCAGATATCCTAAAAAATGGTACTATTAATTATAAAAAAAGTGAATTAGAAGGTGAGGATTGCCGTAAAAAATATGCCGTAGAAGGCTATGGTAAACATGAGCAACACCTTAGAATTATTTTTGCACCTTGCGGTGATGAAGAAACGGTGGTAACTTGTATAGATTTAGGTGTAGAGTGGGCTTGTGACTGTAAATAAGTTAAAATGGGAAAAGAAAGTATCGCATTAAAAATACACAACGTGTGTTTATGCGCATAAAGTTATTAAAAATTAAGTTAATACAATAGTACAAAGGAGTTGTTACAAAATTCTTAATATTTTGATTTTCGGTACATACATATTATTTACGCCAAACTGCATTTTAGTTTTTCCACCCAATCAACTATGTTTGCGAACCTCTTTAAAAAAATAACGAATGAACTTTACCAAGATTAACAACCTAGTAGGTTGGGCTGTATGTTTATTAGCTTGTACTGTTTACATCTTAACTTCCGAAGCTGGTGGTAGTTTTTGGGATTGTGGCGAATTTGTAAGTAGCTGTTTTAAAGTACAAATTCCGCATCCACCTGGGGCGCCCTTATTTGTATTATTAGGTAGAATTTTTATTGTGGCTTTTGGTAATGACCCAAATACTGCGGCTAAAGCTGTAAATATTATGAGTGCATTGGCAAGTGGCTTTACCATCTTGTTTTTGTTTTGGACGATTACACACTTTGCACGTAGAATAGTGAAAATTGATGTATCTGCTAATATGACTAGCTACCAAATTTGGAGCATTATGGGTGCAGGTGTAGTGGGTGCTTTAGCCTACACATTTAGCGATAGCTTTTGGTACAGCGCTGTAGAAGGTGAAGTGTATGCCATGAGTTCTTTTTTTACTGCGATAGTATTTTGGGCCATATTAAAGTGGGAGCATGAAGCCGATAAGCCCTATGCTGACAGATGGATTGTGTTGATATTCTTTTTAATGGGATTGTCTATAGGTGTACACTTATTAAACTTATTAACTATTCCTGCAATTGTAATGGTTTATTATTACAAAAGACAGGACACTTTTAATTATGCAGTAATTCGTAAATGGTTTATTCGTTTG
>JAYWCY010000336.1:0-3292 GCA_043780175.1 Chitinophagales bacterium | reverse complement strand
CTGATGAAGATGGTAAGCCCTACATAGCTACTTATTTTAAACCTTTTGGTAGTAATGTGCCACAATATCAATTGATTTATTTTACTGGGATCGCATGGCAGGTAAAACAGATATCTGATAGAAAAACGTCGTTTAGTTTAAGTGGTGCTGGGACAAAGAAAATCCCTATTTCAAGACCACAAATAATAGTTAGTACAACCAATGGAAGGTTTACTGCTATTATGTTGTATAGAGATGAGGAGAACGGTAGCGTAGCATCAGCATTAAGCTGCAAAGATTTAACAACCAATATTTGGACAACCAAAAATATTACAACCAACTCTTTAGATAATTGGGAACCATCATACGATATAGAGTTGTGGAAGCAATTCAAAAAGTTACACATCTTTATTCAAAAGGCTGGGCAAGGTGATGGCGAAAAATTAGAAAATATCGCACCGCAACCAGTATATGTAATTGAGTGGAAACCTTAAAGCATTTTTATTATGAAACGATACTTTTTTGTAGTGTTTGTAGCGCTTGCCTTTTCAGCAACAGCACAAACAACTTTATCATTAGCTGGTAACTGGCGTTTTGAAATTGATAAAAATGATGTAGGAATAAAAGAAAAATGGTTTGCTAAATCATTAGCCGATAATATCAAGTTGCCAGGCTCAATGCTTGAAAATGGCAAAGGTGATAAAGTGACTTTACAAACAAAGTGGACAGGCAGTATTTATGATAGTAGTTGGTATTTTAATCCACGATATGCTAAGTATCGTCAACCAGATAATCTGAAATTTCCATTTTGGTTAACACCTGCAAAATATTATGTTGGTGCTGCTTGGTATCAAAAAGAAGTAATCATTCCAACATCATTTAATAAGCAACACATCAATTTATTTTTAGAGCGTTGCCATATCGAAACAACGGTTTGGGTGGATGACAAACAAGTAGGTACGCAAATGACTTTTGTAGCACCACATCAGTATGATTTATCATCGGTATTACCACCTGGTAAACATATCATCACCATAAGAATTGATAATCGCATCAAAGAAATAAATGTTGGTCCGGACAGTCATAGTTTAACTGATCATACACAAGGTAATTGGAACGGTATCGTGGGTAAAATGGAATTACAAGCTTCGCCAATTACTTATATCAGTGTGGTACAGGTGTATCCAAATATTATTGATAAATCTGCGCTAGTAAAATTGGTTGTAAAAGGTAGCGATGTGGTAAAAGTGATACTATCTGCAAAGGGTATTAATACTCAACAACAGCAAGTGATTGCGCCTATTACAATTAGTAATCCAACTATCCAAAATGATACAGTGACGGCAACTTTTCCTATGGGTAAAAATGTAGTATTGTGGAATGAATTTGATCCTGCATTATATCAATTAACTGCAACCATTGTTGCGAAAAATGGTACTAAAAGCGATAAACAAGTGCAGTTTGGTATGCGTAGTTTTAAAACCACAGGCACACAGTTTACCATTAACGGGCAAACAACTTTTTTACGTGGCACTGTAGAAAATTGTGTATTTCCTGTAACAGGTTATGCACCAATGGACGTAGCAAGTTGGGAAAGAGTCTTTCGTATTTGCAAGTCATATGGATTAAATCACATGCGTTTCCACTCTTATTGTCCACCAGAAGCTGCTTTTGATGCTGCTGATAGAGTTGGATTTTATTTACAACCTGAGGGGCCAAGCTGGGCAAACCATGGGTCATCTTTGGGTGATGGCAAATCAATAGACCAATTTATTTACGATGAAACTTTAAGAATGGAACAGCTGTATGGTAATCATCCGTCTTATTGTATGTTGGCTTATGGCAATGAGCCCCGCGGCGGTAAGCAAGTTGAGTACCTTACTAAGTTTATTCACTTCTGGCAAAAAAGAGATGAGAGACGATTGTACACAGGTGCATCGGTAGCTATGAGTTGGCCGCTAGTTCCTGAAAATGAGTATATGATAAAATCTGGTGCAAGAAATTTAGCATGGGATAAATTACCAGAAAGTAAAAGTGATTATACCGCAGCCATTGAGAAGTTTACAATGCCATATATAGCTCACGAAATGGGCCAATGGTGTGTATTTCCAAACTTCAAAGAAATTAAAAAATATATGGGTGTTTATAAGGCTAAAAACATGGAATTATTTCAAGAAGATTTGAAAGATAATGGCATGTTAGATGAAGCTGATAAGTTCTTGCAAGCAACTGGTAAACTACAAGTATTGTGCTATAAAAACGAAATTGAGAAATCAATGCGAACACCTAACAATGGGGGTTTTCAGTTATTATCTTTAAACGATTATAGTGGCCAGGGTACAGCATTGGTAGGTGTACTAGATGCTTTTTGGGATGAGAAAGGTTATGTTGATGCGAAAGGATTTTCTAGGTTTTGCAACAGCACAGTACCATTAGCAAGACTAGACAAATTTGTTTATAAAAATGATGAGGAATTAAAGGCTGCCATCGAAATTTTTCATTATGGGAAAAAGACTTTACAAAATGCAATTGTTAACTGGCAAATAAAGAATAGTAAAGGATTAGTAGTTGCAAAGGGTACGTTTAAGCCCACTGAAATTGTTACAGGTAAAAACACCTTTATTGGTAATATTGATTATGTATTAGTATCTATCAAACAGGCTTCACAATTAACTATTGAAGTAAGCATTGCCAATACAACTTATTGTAACAATTGGAATATTTGGGTGTATCCATCTCATGCGCCAACTGTTAGTGATACCAATATTTACTATACAAAAGTACTTGATGCAAAAGCTGAAGAAGTTTTGAATAATGGCGGTAAAGTGTTTTTAAATATGGCTGGCAAAGTGGTAAAAGGTAAAGAAGTAACACAGCATTTTTTACCTGTATTTTGGAATACCTCTTGGTTTAAAATGCGACCACCACATACATTGGGTATTTTGTTAGATAATAAACATCCGGCTTTTACAGATTTCCCAACTGCCAACCATAGTGATTTACAATGGTGGGAAATTTTAAACAGGGCACAACCCATGCACTTAGAAGATTTTCCAACAACATTCAGACCACTCATTCAACCAATAGATACTTGGTTTATGAACCGCAGGTTGGCATTGGTTTTTGAGGCAAAAGTAGGTAATGGTAAACTGATAGTAAGCAGTGCAGATTTGGGTACAGAAAATGCGAATAGGCCTGCCGCTAATCAATTGTTTTACAGCCTTAAAAAGTATATGTTAAGTAATAAATTTAACCCAACAACAACCATCGATATTGCTCTAATAAAAGATCTCATGCAGACACCTTCAAAGTT
>JAYWCY010000335.1:0-12144 GCA_043780175.1 Chitinophagales bacterium | reverse complement strand
TCGGCATATTTACCCATTACATCTTCATACGTATCCCTGTACGCACCATCATTCATCCCTGGAATATGGACATATCCAAGTTGACCACCACTTAGCTTATCTACTTCATCGGCATTACGTTTTACCCAACGTTTATACAGCAAGCTGCTTTCTTCACCAAGACTAATAGGTTTTATTGTAATGTCTTTTTTAACGCCATCTTCTACAATAGATAACAAGGTATTTTTACCAGCTTTACGGTTTAGTAATTGTGCAAAGTCTTTATCGGCTGTGATAGCTATCCCATCAATAGCTTCTATAATAATACCAGATTTAAGGTTTAAGACAGCTTTGTCTAAAGGGCCATCTTTAATAATTTCTTCAACTTTTAGCCCATTCCCTTTAAACGCCCAATCATAAAAAACACCTAGAGATGCAGTTGCATCTGCATTAGCATTAGGGCTGTTATAGCTACCACCACTATGGCTCACATTCAGTTCGCCAAGTAGTTCGCTGAGCATTTCACTAAACTCGTAGTTGTTACCAATATGTGGTAAGTACTTTTCGTAATCGGCTTTGTAGCTATCCCAATTAACACCATGGAAGCTAGCTGTGTAAAACGTTTTTTTAGTTCTGCGCCATACATGTTCAAACATAAAAACACGTTCAGCCGCAACATCTAGATTCATCTCACCATTAATTTTCACTAGGTCTTGCTTACCAGTTTCTGGGTTAATTTTCGTGATGCTACCATCACTAGATAGGTAGATAAATTTCTGTTCTTTATCCCAAACTATACTACCATTTTGACTATTTATGGGTACTAACATTTTAGTCTCTTTGGTACGTAAATTTGTAGTCCAAAGGTTATAGCCTTTCTCAAATTTGGCCAAGTAATACAAGGTCTCACCATCTTTGCTTATCAACGCATCGGCTAATGATGACGAGTGGATAGTTAATTTTATCTTTCTGTCTTGCAAGCCTTCCCAGTCGAATACCACACTGTCTTTTTTCGCTTTTTTAGTGGTATCAGCCTTCGCCTTAGTATCATCTATTTCTTTTAATAAGGTTGCGTCTTCTTTATTTAGTTTAAACTTATCATAGGCATCTTGGGTAAAGAACATTGCGTACACATCTGTTTGTTTACTACCGCTTTGTGCTACTGATTTTAAGCCATCTCTATTACTTTGCCATATCATGGCTTTGCCGCCCATTATCCATTTGGCATCACCATCACTAAAGCCACTTTGTGTCATATTTATTACTTTTCCTTTTCCATCTGTAGGTACTAAACCTATCTCGCTGCTTGCGATACCAGGCACACTGTAGTCAAACAAAAACCATTTACCATCAGGACTCCATTGAAAGTATTGATCATTATCACGCATACTAAATAGTTCCTTATCTGTAAGGATAGTACGCGTTTGTTTTGACCCTTTATTAAAAATTTTTAAGGTCATTCTATTTTCAATAAACGCAATTTCTTTACCATCTGGAGAGTACGATGGTTGGTAATTTTCATTCGCATTGCTGATAACTGGTGTTTCTTTTAAAATAGTAGATGCATAAAAATAAGGCTCATCATCTTTTACTTTTTTTGTTTCAAGTATTTCCCAAGCATCACCTCTTTCACTAGCATACAGTAAGGTTTTGCCATCTGGTGAAAAACTTACGTTACGTTCTTGTTCGGGTGTATTGGTAATGCGTTTAGTAATACCACCTTCAATGCTCGTAACAAATACTTCCCCTCTAAATACAAAAGCGGCTTCTTTGCCGTTGGGCGAAATAGCCATATCTCTTGCACCACCCGTTACTGCTACTATTTTGTCGTTATTACTTTTTGTGTCTACCGCAATAGTGATGGCTAGCTTTTCTGGCTTGCCACCTTGCTTCAAAGTATAGATGTCGCCATCATAACCAAAGCACAAAATACCATCGTTACTGCAGCTTAAAAAACGTACTGGATGTTTTTTAAATGATGTGATTTGCGCCGATTTTGCAGTATTATCAAAGGCTAGCTTGTGAACATTAAAGCTGCCACTCTCTTCGCTTAGGTAATACATGGCTTTATCATTATCTGTAAAAATGGGGGTTCTATCCTCGCCATTAAACGACGTGATTTTTTTGTGCGTATTAGTTGCTATATCCCATACCCAAATATCCCTTGCAATAGATGATGTGTGGTGTTTACGCCAAGGGTTTTCACCACCTTTTTTATCGTGATATAGTAACTTACTGGCATCTTTGCTAAACTTAATATCTTCTGCTGGCATACTTAGTAACTGTGCTACTTTACCGCCTGCAGTAGGCACTTGGTAAAGCTCTGGTTGAGAGCCTGTTGGGAAGTTTCTATTACTAGCCACGTCCATGCGAGTGCTACCAAATACAATCTGTTTATCATCGTTGGTAAACGCATATGGGTATTCATTCGCTGAGTAATAGGTAACTCGTTTGGCCTCACCACCTTCCAATGGGATTGTAAAAATATCAAAGTTGCCAAAACGGTCGCTAGCAAAAGCGATCGTTTCACCATCATGACTAAAAACAGGCATAAAATCATGTGCTTCGTGAAAGGTAAGTGGCATAGCACTACCTCCAGTCGCCGCTACTTTGTATAAGTCGCCTTTATAAGTAAATACAATGGTTTTGCCATCGGGTGAAATGGTGGAATAGCGAAGCCACGAAGGGGTAGATTGCGCATTGGTTATAAAATAGGATAACGCGAATAGCAATAAAGAAGCAACTACTTTTTTCATAAACAAAATTTTGGTTTGAAGAAATTTGAAGATAAGATATTGACAAACAGGTTTAAAAATTTATGATGAAAGGCTATAAAAACAAAAAGCCATGCATGTGCATGGCTTTAAATGATAATATCTAATTGTTAAAACTTGAAATAAATACCTACCTCGGCATAAAAAGTAGTGCTTAATGTTTTTTCTGATGGTGGTGTTGAATTACCTGTTGCTGATATGGGATTGCCTATGCGTGGCGTAAGTGTTGTGGTGGTAGTCGTATAAATAGGGTTTTGAGGAGATGCCAATGTGGGTGTGAATGAGCAACCCCATTTTTCAGCATCATAGCTAATTGGTATAGACAATTCGTAGTCTAATAAAGTAAGCCCAGTGCTTCTATTTGTTACAGCCGTGGTAGTAGTAACTGTAGCGCCATTTCCGTTTGCTTTTTGTGCGTTTTTGCCAGCGCGTCTATTAGTGTAGCCTTCGTAAAAATTAAGTGTACTCATATTGGCCGTAACACTGGGGTTAATGGTCCATTGGTTATCCCCTTCGCCAATATAAAATGCATGTGCAATGCCGCCATTTAATGCAAAATCGGTCTTGTTGGCAAATACTACATCTGCCCCCGCGCTAAATTGTATTGGTCCAAAATCGTAACTTAAATTACCCCCAAGTGCCCCTTTAATGTCGCTTTGAACATTGGTGCTAGATTTATTATAAAAATATTTATTTACATAAATACCGCCAGATAATTGCGTAGCAATATCAAAATTGTAACCAACTTCTAGTGCAAATAAATCAATTCTTTTTTCGGCAGCTGAAACCAAGTACGAAAGGGAACCATTGGTATAAAAACCACTTTTATCGTAATACCCCAAAGCTGGTATAACATATGGCGTTTTTAAAGAATCTTTTCTGCCATTGTATACTGAGTTTGACAAATAAGTGAGGCTACCTTTAAAATAACTGTCTTTGACATCTGCATCCTTACTTTGGGCCGATATGGTATTTACAAAACCAAAAAAGATAAAACTCAAACTAATTATTAGTTTTTTAAGTACGATGTGCATGTTAGGGTAGTTTATATGGCAATTATAACTTATTGGTAAGGGAAACTTTAAGATGCAACAAATTTACACAACGCTTACAACACCACTATATTTTCTTTGCTTACATTCACCTTAAAATTTTATAATGAAATATGTATCAGTTTTGTTTATTTTATTTTTTGTTTATGGTTTACATGCACAAAGCAATCAATTTTTTACAGTAGCTAACGATAGTAACAAGCTTAATTTGACACTTGCTGGCGCATCGCACCTAGCCAGTTTACCACTTAAATGTATAGAGCAAGAATTTCCTAATAAAACCAATCACACATCTACTGCGGCAGCTGACCATATATTACTACCAAAGCAAATGCACCCAGCATTTTATGGTTGCTTCGATTGGCATAGTACCGTGCATGGGCATTGGATGCTGGTAAGATTATTGAAACAGTTCCCTAATTTGCCAGAGGCAAAACAAGCAAGAGCCACCATAAGTAGAACCATTACCAAAGACAATATCGTTCAAGAACTAAAATACTTTGACCCTACTTTAAATAAAAGCTATGAACGTACATATGGTTGGGCGTGGTTGTTAAAACTGCAACAAGAATTATTAACTTGGAATGATCCTGATGCTAAACAATGGAGTGCTGCACTACAACCCATGTGTGATACCATTGTGAGTTTTTGGCTAAAGTATTTGCCCAAACAAACATACCCAAATCGCACAGGTGTGCACGCTAACACGGCTTTTGGTTTAGTATTTGCACTTGATTATGCCAAAACTGTAAATAATACCAATTTTGAAAATGCCATTATTGCCTCGGCAAAAAAGTTGTATTTGAAAGATAAAAATGCACCAAGCCAATGGGAGCCAGATGGCACAGATTTTTTATCACCATCACTAGAAGAAGCAGACTTAATGCGCCGCGTATTGCCAAAACCAGAATTTGTACAATGGTTCAATCAATGGATTTCGCCAAGTAGTTTGCAACATTTAACCCAATTACCAGTGGTGTCTGATAGAAACGATTTTCAAATTGTGCATTTAGATGGCTTATGTTTTAGCCGTAGCTGGTGCATGAAGGGAATTGCATCATCGCTAGCAGCAACCGATAAACGGCAACAAATATTACTACAATCATCTATAAAACACCTTAAAGCAAGTTTGCCCAATATTGCAAGTGGCAATTACGGTGGTGAGCATTGGCTGGCAAGCTTTGCAGTGTATGCGTTAGTAAATTAACGGGTTGAGGAATATTTGTAAAGCAACTTTTAGCTTTGTTTTTCCGATGCGTTGCTTATAGTATTTTTGCACTCAAATTTAAAAACTATGTCATCTAGTTATTTTTTTATTACATCATTTTTGGGTCTAATATGGCTTGTATTGGCTATTGTGATAATAATTCAAGTTTTCAAAAGAATCGATTTGGAAATAAATACCAAACTTTTGTGGACATTTCTAATTTTATTTATCCCTTATGTAGGATTATTTATTTATTTATTGGTTACTTATAAGAAGATTCCTAAATGGTTATTGTATGCTTTAATAGCGGCTATTATTGGTGGCATTGCTGTTTGGTATTTTATTTTTTATAAACCTACCCATTATAAGCGCGATGTTGCTGATGAAGTAGCTATTAATATTACTGCCAAACAGATAGTTAAAAATTATCAGGCAAATGAGGATTCTGCCAATAAAATTTATCTTAATAAAGCCATTTCTATTACAGGCGAAGTATTAGAAGCAAAAAAGAACCAAGATGGCAAGCCAACTGTTACTTTAAAAAGCGATGATAGTTTCTCTAATATTTACTGTACCCTAAAAGATGATGCAGGGCAAATTCAAGGAGGTAGCACCATTACTGTTAAAGGTATTTGCACTGGTTTTTTAAGCGATGTGGTAATTATTGATGCCATCATTATAAAAAAATAAAAAGGAATCATTTATGAAAAAATTGTTTTTATTGTTGCTGGCCATTAGTACTATCGCAGCAACATTTGCACAAAAAACATATGCTACCAAAGCTGCGCAAGTGAAGTTTTTTTCACACACACCTGCCGAAGATATTTCTGCCATTAATAACCAAGCCGTGAGTAAACTGGTAGATAAAACTGGCGATGTTATGTTTAGCTTATTAATAAAGGGCTTTCGTTTTGAAAACGAGTTAATGCAAGAACACTTTAATGGTGCTGATTATATGAACAGCACACAATTTCCAAAGGGCGAGTTTAAAGGCAAAATAACCAATATTGCAGCCGTTAATTTTACAAAAGATGGCACGTACAATGTAACAGCAGATGGTAATCTTACAATTAAGGGTATTACTAAAAAAGTAACAACCAAAGGCACCCTTACTATAGCAAAAGGTATTGTAAGCACTAAAAGTGTATTTAAAATAAATGTCAAAGATTATGGCGTAGATGGTAGCGAAGTAGCAAAAGATCTTGAAATTACAGTCACTGCTAAGTACGACTAATAAATCATCTTTGGTAAATACCCATCCGCCTGTTACTTTTGCAGTAGCAGGCGGATTTGTTTATTGTTCAACCTGCTTAACAATTTTGAACTAATAAACGGGCTCATTTCCCAACACACTACAGGATTTGCCACTCGTTAAAGTCTCAAAGTTTTTATTATTTGTTGGTCGTCACTGGTACTACTATTTAGCTGTATAGGCGTCGCACACTGGTACTGCAAAAACGACCTTCAACTTTCCTCACAATAATCAGGGTTTACAAAAGTTTCACTTTTGACAATTCACTTACATGAGCATTAGACAAGATTTAGAAAAAAGAATATTGGTAATAGATGGTGCTATGGGTACCATGATTCAGCGCCACAAATTAGAAGAAGCTGATTATCGTGGTGAGCGATTTGCTAACTGGCACAGCGATGTAAAAGGCAATAACGATCTGCTAAGCATCACTAATCCAGAAATTATCATTGGTATTCACTTGCAGTATTTAGAAGCTGGTGCAGATATTATTGAAACGAATACTTTCAGCAGCACTGTGATTGCGCAGGCAGATTATGATATGCAAGAAATTGCTTATGAATTAAACGTCGCCTCTGCACAATGTGCCCGCAAAGCCATTGAGCGGTATATGGCCGAACATCCCGATTCGCATCCAAAATATGTGGCGGGTGCCATTGGACCATTAAATAAAACCTTGTCTTTATCGCCCGATGTCAATAATCCTGGTTTTAGAGCCGTCACTTTTGATGAAGTGGTTGCGGCTTACACGCAGCAAATTCATGGTTTGGTGGATGGTGGTGTAGATATTATTTTAATAGAAACCATCTTTGATACTTTAAATGCAAAGGCCGCCATTTTTGCTACCAAGCAATTTTTTAGAGCAAAGGGTGTTCCTGAATTGCCAATTATGATTAGTGGTACCATTACTGATGCTTCGGGCAGAACATTAAGCGGACAAACATTAGAGGCATTTTATATTTCTGTAAAACATGCCAACCCTATTAGTATTGGTTTAAACTGCGCTTTGGGTGCACAAGAAATGCGTGGTCATATTGAAGAATTGAGCAATATTTCGGCCTGTTATACATCGGCTTATCCAAATGCTGGCTTGCCAAATGCGATGGGAGAATATGATGAACAACCACATGAAACTGCACATTTTATAGAAGAATGGGCAAAAGAAGGTTGGGTAAATATTGTAGGTGGTTGCTGCGGCACCACCCCAGACCATATAAAACATATAGCAGATAATGTGCGAAAGTTGCAGCCTAGAAAACTGCCGGAAATTGAAGCTTCGCTTGTTTAGGTTTTAACCACAACGACAAAACGACGCAAAGAAACACAACGCATGAATACACAACTTACTGAAATAGAAAACGAATTAGGACGTAAGATTTATGATATTGCGTTTAAAATACATCGCTCTCTTGGTCCAGGATTACTTGAAAGTGTTTATGAAAAATGCTTTTGTTACGAACTGTTTCTACGTAATATTCCTTTTAAGAAGCAAGTTAAAGTGCCAATTTGTTACGAAGATTTAGAAATAGAAGATGGTTTAAGGCTAGATATTCTTGTAGATGATAGAATTATTGTTGAACTGAAGGCACAAGAAACCAATCATGCGGTTTGGGAAGCACAATTATTAAGTTATTTAAAGCTTACAGGGTTACGACTAGGTTATCTAATAAATTTTCATACACCTTTAATAAAAGATGGTATAAAAAGAAGAATTCTTTAACGTTGAGAATCGTTCAATCGAGTGACGTTGTGGTTCAAAAAATAAAACATGACAACAACTATAAAACCTTACTTACGCTTATCTGGCTTAGAGCCATTGATCGTACGACCAGAAACGAATTTTGTGAATGTGGGTGAGCGTACCAATGTAACTGGTAGTAAAAAATTCGCCAGATTGGTATTGAATAATCAGTACGAAGAAGCTTTGTCTGTTGCTCGTCAGCAGGTAGAAAATGGTGCCCAGATTCTAGATGTGAACATGGATGATGCCTTGCTGGATGGTGTGCAAGCGATGACCACTTTCATCAACCTAGTACAAAGTGAACCAGATATTGCTAAAATACCTATCATGGTAGATAGCTCTAAGTTTGAAATTATCATGGCGGGTTTAAAATGTATCCAAGGTAGGTGCATTGTCAACTCCATTTCAATGAAAGAAGGCGAAGCCAAATTTATTGAGCAAGCCTATATCTGCAAAGCATTTGGGGCGGCGGTAATTGTGATGGCTTTTGATGAACAGGGCCAAGCTGATACCATGCAACGTAAGGTGGAAATTTCTGAACGTGCCTATAAAATTTTAACCGAACAAGTTGGCTTCGATCCACAAGATATTATATTCGACATCAATGTATTTGCTATTGCTACAGGACTTGAAGAACACAATAACTATGGTGTAGATTTTATTGAAGCTTGTCGCATCATTAAACAAAAAATGCCTTTGGTAAAAATCAGTGGCGGTGTTAGCAATCTATCTTTCTCTTTCCGTGGCAACGAATTTGTTCGTGAAACTATGCACTCGGTTTTTTTATATCATGCTATAAAAGCTGGTATGGATATGGGCATTGTAAATGCCGGGCAGTTGGTAGTGTACGATGAAATTGAACCAACTTTAAAAGAGCTGATTGAGGATGTAATTCTTAATAGAAACAACGATAATAACGAAGCCACAGAAAAGCTCATTGCCTTTGCAGAAACGGTAAAAGCGAAAGGCAAGGTGGTTGAAAAAGACGAAAAATGGCGAGATGCGACCGTTGAAGAACGTTTGAAGCATTCGCTGGTAAATGGCATTACCGATTATATTGATGCCGATACCGAAGAAGCCCGTATAAAATATCCGAAACCTTTAGATGTCATTGAAGGTCCATTGATGGACGGGATGAATTTTGTAGGCGACTTATTTGGTGCTGGTAAAATGTTTTTGCCACAAGTGGTAAAAAGTGCTCGTGTAATGAAGAAAAGTGTGGCAGTTTTAACGCCATTTATCGAGGCAGAAAAAGAAGAACGCCGCTTGGCACATATTGCCGCAGGCACCATTAATGAAGAAGGTGCGGGTGCTGCAAAAATTTTGTTGGCAACCGTAAAAGGCGATGTACACGATATTGGTAAAAATATTGTAGGTGTGGTATTGGGCTGTAACGGCTACGACATTATAGATCTTGGCGTAATGGTGCCAACAGATAAAATTTTGGATGCTGCCATTAAACATAATGCAGATATTATTGGGTTAAGTGGCTTAATTACCCCGTCGTTAGATGAAATGGTACATGTGGCACGGGAAATGAAACGCCGTGGCATGACCCAACCATTATTAATTGGTGGTGCAACAACTTCTAGGATGCATACAGCTGTAAAAATTGCCCCAGAATATGGTAATGGTGTAATTCATGTGTTAGATGCAAGTAGAAGTGTAACCGTTGCTGGTAGCTTATTAAATCCAGAAAATAAGCCCGCCCTATTACAACAAATTACTGAAGATTATGTGAAGTTGAAGCATGGTTTTGACAATAAAAAATCGGCTAAAAATTATTTAACCTATGCGGATGCATTGAAGAAAAAAGTGCAAATTGATTGGGATAATTATCAACCCGTGGCGCCAAAATTTACGGGTACTAAAGTGTTCCCGGATTTTGATTTAAACGAATTACGACCATATATTGATTGGAAACCCTTCTTTATAGCTTGGGAAATGCATGGCAATTTCCCTGCAATTTTAACCGATGAAATCGTAGGTGTAGAAGCTACCAAGTTATACAATGATGCGAACGCGTTACTTGATAAAATGATTGCTAAGAAATGGTTAACGGCTAGAGGTGTGATTGGTTTTTGGCCTGCAGAAAGTAAGGATGATACAGTAACCGTCAACCGTCAACCGTCAACTGTCAACCTTGAATTCCTTCGTCAACAAATTCAAAAAGCACCCGGGCAACCGAATTTAAGTTTGGCTGATTTCATTCAACCGTCGACCGTCGACCGTCGACCGTCGACGGATTATATAGGTGCTTTCGCTGTCACTATTGATGGTATCGAGCCACACATTAAAGCATTTGAAGCCAATTTGGATGATTATAACAAAATTATGCTGCAAGCCTTGGCAGATAGATTTGCAGAAGCTTTTGCAGAATGCTTACACTTAAAAACACGTAAAGATTATTGGGGCTACGCAACTGATGAACATTTAACAAATGACGAATTGATACACGAAAAATACTTAGGTATCCGTCCTGCACCGGGTTATCCTGCTTGCCCTGATCATACAGAAAAATATAAGTTGTTTGACCTTTTACAAGTCACAGAAAACGTAGGTATTACCTTAACCGAAAGCTTGGCCATGTATCCAGCATCATCGGTTTGTGGTTGGTATTTTGCAAATCCACAAAGCCAATATTACGGTGTAGGCAAAATACAAAAAGACCAAGTAGAAGACTACGCCAAACGCAAGGGTATGAGTTTTGAGGAAATTGAAAAATGGCTGAGGCAAAATATGGAATAAGCTATTGCTAAATTTAAATAGGTAATGCTAGAAACCTCGTTTCAAAATAGAGTGGTAGAAGCTGGCTGCGATGAAGCAGGAAGAGGCTGTTATGCAGGTCCTGTATTTGCCGCAGCCGTTATTTTGCCTACCGATTTTTACCATCCGTTATTAAACGATAGCAAGCAAGTAACAAAAAAAGATAGAAATACCTTGCGCCAAATAATAGAAGCGCAAGCTATCAGTTCTGCTGTAGCAATGGTAAGCAATCAAGAGATTGACGAAATTAATATTCTAAAAGCCTCTTTTAAAGCCATGCATTTGGCAATAGATAAACTATCTGTTACACCCGCTTTGTTATTAATTGATGGCAATAGATTTACATCTTACCCAAAAACAGAGCATCGTTGTATAATTAAAGGCGATGGCATGTACGCCAATATTGCAGCTGCAAGCATTTTAGCCAAAACATATAGAGACGCTTATATGGCAGATTTGCACCAGCAATTTCCTATGTACGATTGGTTGAATAATAAAGGTTATGGTACCGCAAAACATCGCAAAGCAATCGAAGAATTTGGAGTGTGTGAACACCACAGATTGAGCTTTAATATTTTGCCAAAGCAGATCGTTTTAAGGTTTTGATTTTTTCATTTTAGAAATGTCAATGCTAAGCCCTATTGAAGCACTAAAAGTTCTTGCCTTAGGATAATTCTCTGGTAAAGCACTTGATAGCGCCAATTGACCATCTATTCTTAACCAATTTAATTTTGGTACACCAATTTGAATACACATATATGGCTCCCAAAAAAATAAAGAGTTACCACTAATCTTATCTAAATAAAAATATGACAACTCGGTACTTGCGTAAGAAGTATTGATATTTCTATAATTTAAAAAACTAAACTTTCCACCAAACCCAACTTTAAAATTATCAATAGGCATAAAGTTAAAAGCACCTTGTATGTACCATTTCTGCATATTAGCACCATAGTATCTATTGTACTTTTTTCCTGTAGAATCTAGTCCATTATCATCTGCTGAAAATTTTCCAAATGCCACGCCACCATAAATACTGTATGTAACTGTTTTTCTTTTATCTAAAGGAATAAAATAACCAATAGCAACATCATAAAACTTTCTTTTGTAGTTAATAACAGAACTATCGTAAATGTTTGTTTCAGCATATCTTGTCCAAAACCCACCATAAGAAAACCTCAACGAGTCGTAATTATACGTTTGAGTTTCTCTTTTAGAAGAATAACTTGCCGCTACAATACATCTATCGGTAATAGCATAAGCACCTTGAATACTAATACCATCGTTTTTTTGTTCACCATCACCGTAATAATATCCTGCAATTTTACTGTCGTTTTTCTTTTGAAAAAAGGGGTTGTTGGCAGATTCTGTAG
>JAYWCY010000334.1:0-3048 GCA_043780175.1 Chitinophagales bacterium | reverse complement strand
GGTGGGATTATTTTACTATATTGTTTGAAATATTTGGTGGGGTTCCCTCAGTTTTAATTACATAACCCGAGGTATCGAAAAGTCTGATATAAGCTAATGTATCATTTCGTGAAAAATAAACGGCCTTAATATTCCCATCAATCTCCCAATAATCTTCGCCCAATCCCTGCTTTTTTCCTTTCTCCCATTTTCTACACGCTTTTATTGACCCATTTGGATAAAACTCATAATAGAGCCCATCAAGAATACCATTTTTTACAGAACATTTTTTTTTCAAATACCCCGATCGGTAGTAATAAGAAACTTCGCCATTAATAGAATCATTAACATATTTCTCTATACTTGCAATAATTCCATTATCATAATAATAAAAAGTTAATCCATTTTTTTTATTGTTTAAGAGTTGTGAAGTAATTTTTAAATTACCGTTAGGATATTTTTCCTGATAAATCGAGCTATTTTGCCCACATCCAACAATAAAAAAACAATATTAATAAAAAATGAATATCTCAATATTGTTTCAATATTTAGGTTGCACTTCATAATGAATTATTTTTGGTGGTTGGACTGTCGCATTTCGGGATTTTCCGCTGGGCATCCCACTCTCAGCGTATGACTTTTCCTACGCCTTTTCTAGCCACATAGCATTTTCTGATTCAAATATAAATAAATCAAGCCTTTTCTACCAGCATGGGCGATACTGAAATATACTAAGTACTTATTAAGCACTAGTTAAATGCAGCTTATCTCGTTATCCTTAAAATATTGACGCCCCATAGTGTACCCTTTAAGTAGGGATCAAGTAGGGATAGTGTACTAATAGTGTACTAATTCATTATCTTAAGTGTCATTATCTAAATAACTCATTTATTCAACTTAAAATAACAGATGATAGATAGCTATAACATCTTCACTATCGAACTAAGACACAACTAGTTTGTAAGTACAATAAAGCTTAACATGCCCAAAAGCAATCCAAATAAAAGTTATTTACCTACTAAAATTTGTTTAATATGCAGTAGACCATTTACTTGGCGGAAAAAATGGGCCAAAAATTGGGATGAAGTAAAATATTGTAGCGATAAGTGCAGAAGTAAACCACAAATCGCACCTAAAGCCCCTAAAGGGGTGTAATACATACCAATAATACTTAAAGTAATTCCATGGTAGAAGATATTTCAAATCAAAGCATTCTCCAAAACGCCCCATTAGAGGCTGGAGCTACTGCACTGCTCACTTATACCGATAAAGGTTTATACTGTGCCCAAGGCGATTTTTATATAGACCCTTGGGGGGCTGTCAACAAAGCCATTATCACACATGCCCACAGCGACCATGCACGTTGGGGTAGTAAATATTATCTGTGCCATCATCTTACCAAACCCCTATTAGAACTACGTTTAGGTAGCAACAATTACCAAAGTATTGCTTGGCACGAAACAATTTATATCAATGGTGTAAAAATAGTATTGTATCCTGCAGGTCATATTATTGGCTCCTCGCAAATTCGCATAGAATACAATGGTGAGGTTTGGGTAGTAAGCGGCGATTATAAAGTAGAAGACGATGGTTTGAGTGATGCTTTTGAACCAGTGAAATGCCACACATTTGTTACAGAAAGTACGTTCGGTTTACCCATTTACAAATGGCAACCGCAAGCAATTATTTACCAAAATATTCAAAATTGGCTATTGGACAATCAATCGCAGCATACAAGTTCTGTACTTATTGCCTATAGCCTTGGTAAAGCACAACGGGTAATAGAAGCTGCAGCCAAAATAACAGACAATATTTATGTGCATGGCGCTATTTGGAATACCCATGAAACCCTTATTAACGCTGGTATTAAATTACCTACCGTAAAAAGAGTAACGACAGAAACGACTAAAGCAGCGCTTAAAAATGCAGTCATTATTGCACCACCAAGCGCAGATGGTACACCTTGGATGAAACGATTTCAGCCCTATAAAGTAGCCGTATGTAGCGGTTGGATGCAAGTACGTGGAAATGCTAGAAGGCGCAATGTAGATGCTGGTTTCAGTTTAAGCGACCATGCAGACTGGTCAGGATTATTGCAAGCTGTAACAGCCACACAAGCAGAACGCGTGCTTGTTACACATGGGTTTCAAGCCACATTTAGTAGATATTTAAACGAAATAGGCATTGAAGCGCATGAAATAAATATGCCCCCAACCCCTAAAGGCGAGGAAGAGTAAAAAGCCCTTAACAATCCTCTAATACCCTTAAGCTGTAGTAATAAAAAATTATGATAAAAGAAACCTTAAATAACCAACTCCAAGGCTCCTCTTTAGGGGTTGGGGGCGGCTTTTCTACGTTTTCTTCCCTCGTTAATATATTAGGTACATCTACCAAAAACACTGAAAAACTACTAGCACTACAAAACTACTTTACAACTGCGACCGATACTGACAAAGTATGGGTAATTGCCATATTTAGTGGTCGTAGACCAAAACGCATCATCAATTCAACCATTTTGCAGCGATGGTGTGCAGAACTGATTGACCTACCACTGTGGTTATTTGAAGAATGCTATCATACCGTAGGTGATTTGGCAGAAACGATTGCTTTACTGTTACCAACCCCAGAAACACCGCTAACCCATAGAGGGGAATTATATAACCTAACTTATTACTTAGAAAAGTTTATTCAATTAGAAAAAGTAGACGAAGCCATTAAAAAAGACTTCATAGTGAATACATGGATGCAGCTTAACCAAGCAGAGCGCTTTGTTTTCAACAAGTTAATTACTGGTGGCTTTCGTATTGGGGTATCCCAAAAAATGATGGTGAATGCTTTGTCTAAAACCACCAATATTGAGGCATCAACAATTGCGCATTTAATAAGTGGTAATTGGCAGCCTGCTACTACCAATTTCACTGATTTACTCTCTGCAACCAATGCAGATAAAGACTTTAGCAAGCCCTACCCCTTCTATTTGGCATATGCATTAGAAGACGAACCAGCTAGTTTGGGCAACATTAAAGATTGGCAAGCAGAATGGAAATGGGATGGGATTCGTGGACAGAT
>JAYWCY010000333.1:0-2916 GCA_043780175.1 Chitinophagales bacterium | reverse complement strand
GCTTGTTTCAGGATCCATACCAGTATATTTTGTGGCTGTCCAAAGATTCCTTCCTGTTACAACGAGTTGAAGCTTTTTGAAATATTTGATTTTAGCGTATTTTAAAATATCAACGCCGATAGAAATATTTCTTAAACGCAAGAAAGAGGCATCCTCAAAGAAATAATCTTTAATAGCATTCCTAGCCCCATTTATACTTCCAAATTGGTCGCCATAAGCACTTGTATAATAAGCAGCGTATGCAGCCGTTTGACCATTTATAGTAAGCTTATTTTCATAATCTCCATGAATACCATCACGATACATCCATTCTTTCATTTGGTTGTATAAATGACTACCATTTACCCAATCAAATTGAACCGAAAGAGAGAATCCTTTATAGCTAAAATTATTAATAAATGCCATATTAAACTTAGGGTTCGGATCGCCATAAGAATAATTTTGATTTGTAAACTGAATGCCCTTGGTAGCGGTATCTACTAAGTTACCGTTTACAACCTGATACTTTCCTTGGTCGGCTTGAGCAATATATAGTGAACCATCTTGCTTTGTTTGATTTACATCGTGGAAGGTTTTTAAGCCATATAATTGCCCAATTTTAGAACCTGCTTGTAAAACATAATTTCCATATCCTGCACCACTTGTTACGATAATTGGCTGACCTGTACTAATGGCATCAATTTGCGAGCTTTGATGATTGAAGTTTGCAGTAAAGTCCCAGTTAAAATCTTTAGCCTTCAATACATTTAAGTTCAAAATGAATGTAACCCCATTTGATGATAATGTAAAAGAGTTATTTAAAAAACCTCCACCACCAGTTGACGGTGCGGCATCAACTTGATAAATTACGTCGGTGCTTTTTCTTTTCCAATAAGTACCACTTAATGTTGCACTGCTTAACCATTTGCCTTTACCTAAACTAAACGTTATATCAGCACCAATTTCTGATTCTTTTGAAACTTCTACATTAAGATTAGGATTGGCTTGTACAGTAGGTGTGTTAAATGCAAGATTGGTACCAATTGTTCTTGTACTTAATGTAACATATCTGTCAAAAGCACCAGGCTGAATACCTGCTTCACCATAACCACCACGTATTTTAAATTCAGGGATAACCTTATTTATTTTATTCCAGAAACCTAATTGAGAGAGTCTAAAATACCCGTTTCCATTGTAAAATGTTTTAGCGGTAGAACCTTGTCCAAAAGCAGAAGAATAATCGCTTCTAAAGCCACCTCTTATGCCAGCTATGTTTCCGTAATCAAGTGATTCGCTTAAAAAAGTACCAAAAGTTACAAATGGTCTTACAAAATCGCTACTTACAACCTGTGTACCTGTTTGATTTAGGTTATAAATTGGATATAATTGAAGCCCAACACCATAAGTATTGTATTGCTTATAAACATTTTTACGATAATCATATCCAGCTTGGGTATTAGATACAATTGGAATTTTTATATGAAAATCTTTTTCAAGATCTAAGTGAAGTGTAGCAGTAGTTAATGCATTTTGAAAAGTGGTATTGTAAGCATAATTGTATATGGCCCCATTTATGCCATTTCCAATACCTGTAAGACTTCTACTAATAAGATTGATATTTTGAGATTGATTTTTATAAACTTGGTTTACATCTTCTTTTTCGTAGTTGATACCATATTTAGCATCAATATCTAAAAACTTATTTACTTTATAAGAAGCCTGAATATTTTGGATAACATCAATAGTTTCATCACTACCAAAAGAATATTCTTTATAAAAATTAGGATTATAACCATTAACGCTAACCGGAGAAGCATTAAGTGCATAAGCATAATCACCATTGGCATCTTTCCAGTTAAAATCAAAGAAAGGTGACGTATTAAATGCCCTAAAAAATGTGCCACTTACACCTGCGGTAAAATAAGGGTTAAAATTATTTTTTTGATACACTAACTGTGTAATTGATCTAAGCTTAAAACCCTTAAATAATTCTGTGCCAATATTAGCTGTAAAATTTGTACGCTTTAATTTGCCATTATCTTTAATAACACTTTCTTGCTGAGAATTAGAAAAAGTTAAAGCGAAATCATTTTTTCCTGCACCGCCCGAAATAGCCAAACTTGTATTAACCGTTCCAGCAGATTGAAATAATTGATCTAAATGATCATAATATTTTAAATTTTGATTATACGATTTGCTGCCATCTGTTGTAGGGTTAGTACCAGCCCAAACGAGAGCACCTTGTGTAATACCTACCGAATTTACACCCGCTGTTAATGTACCATCGGGTTTTATGCCTAAAATAACACCATTCGCATCCACTACATTATTATTAGCATCAGTTTTAAAACCATGTGTTCGAGCTTGGTGTAAATTACCATTATTAAGATAATTACTTACGCCATAACTTGTAGCAAAATCTATATTTGTTTGGCCTATTTTACCTTTTTTAGTAAAAATTTGTATCACACCATTAGCACCTTGTGCACCATAAATTGTTGATGACGCAGCACCTTCAATTACCTCTATCCTATCAACATTATTTAAGTCTAAAGAACCCAAATCAGTTGCACGAACTTCTATACCATCCATCAAAATCATAGGCCCCGTTCCACCACGCAATGAGTTTACACCACGAAGCAAAATATTAAGTGGAGCACCCGGCGTTCCTTCCTTACTTGAAATTTGTGCACCCGCTACTTTACCAACCAAAGCTTGTGCAATAGATTGTGTACCTGTAGAAGTGGGACCTAGTTTATCGCCACTAATTGTTTCTACAGAAATAGGAAGTTTCTTTTTACTTGTTGCATAACCAACGCCTGTTACGACCACTTCACTTAGTGATTTAGTATCTGCAATCAATTGGATTGTGCCAGCTGCAGTTGCTAAAACAGCCTTATCCTCAAAACCAATAGCCGAAATTGATAACGTAGCACC
>JAYWCY010000332.1:0-3417 GCA_043780175.1 Chitinophagales bacterium | reverse complement strand
ACTAATGTCAGCTTCTTTCAGTGCGTCAAACTTAGCTTGCAGATTACCTACTCGCACTAAGTAATCGGGCAGTAAATTAAGTTGTATTAGTTGCAAATTGTTCATCTAATTTTATTAAATATCTACCAATGCAATCGTATTTACCCCATTTTGGTGCTACGCAACTACCTCACCTTCTAAATCGTAATCAAACGCTTTGGTAATTAATACATTTACAAAACTGCCAATTTCTAATTTCTTTTTACTATTAATAATCACTTCGTTATCTACTTCTACACTGTCAAATTCTGTACGACCAAGATATCTACCGCTTTCTTTTCTATCAATAATTACCTTAAATGTTTTACCGAGTTTTTCTTGGTTCTTTTCAAGGCTTATTTCTTGTTGAACCTCCATTATTTCTTGGGCTCTTAGCTCTTTATCATCTTGCGAAATAGTATCTTCTAAAACATGTGCAGATGTATTTTCTTCATGGCTATAGGAGAATATACCAACCCTATCAAAACGATGCTCTACTAAAAATTGCTTCAATTCTTCTACATCAGCTTCTGTTTCGCCAGGAAATCCAGCTATCAAAGTAGTACGTAAGCAAATACCGGGTACTTTTTCACGAATTGTATGAATCAGTTCGCTCATTTCTTCCCGAGTAATATTACGCTTCATTGCTTTTAGCATATTGTTACTAGCATGTTGCAAAGGCATGTCTAAGTATTTACAAATATTATCGTGGCGATTCATGGCATCTAAAATCTCTAATGGAAATTTTGATGGGTAAGCATAATGTAAACGAATCCACTCTAAGCCTTTTACAGCCGCTAATGCATCTAATAATCGCGGTAGTTCTCTTTTTTTATAAATGTCTAACCCGTAGTAAGTTAATTCTTGTGCTATCAACATCACTTCTTTCACACCTTTCTTTACAAGGCTTTCAGCTTCTGCAACTAGCTGTTCAATTGGTCTGCTTATATGCTGACCACGCATTAATGGTATGGCACAAAATGAGCAAGTACGGTTGCAGCCTTCGCTAATTTTTAAATACGCATAGTGTTGCGGTGTACTTAACAAACGTTCACCTACTAATTCTGCTTTGTAGTCAACCTCAAACTTTTTAAGCATTAATGGTAATTCCATGGTACCAAACCAAGCGTCTACTTCTGGCATTTCTGCTTCTAAATCTGCACGATAGCGCTCGCTTAAGCAACCCGTTACATATACCTTATCTAGCTTACCTCTACGCTTTAATTCCAATTGGTCAAAAATGGTATTGATACTTTCTTCTTTGGCTTTATCAATAAACCCACAAGTATTTACCACCACTATATTATGGTCAAATTTTTTGTTTTCGTGTACCACATAAATAGCACTTGCAGAAAGCTGCCCACTAAGCACTTCACTATCCACCAAGTTTTTACTACAACCTAATGTGATGATATTAACCTTATCTTTTTTGAGTGTTTTCGATTTCATATAAGTCAGCGAAGGTAAGGATGTTGAGTGATAGACCATAAACCCTAGCCAATAGACAACAGACGATAGTTAAGCACAAACCTTATGGTTATAAATTATCAATGGCTTACAATCGTCTATCCACCCGATTAATAGCAAACAGATTCAATAATCCGCTCTCATTAGTAATATTACCACAAAGCCTAAAACCAGTTTTTACCAATACCTTTTCTGAAGCGATATTTTCTGGTTGCGTAATAGCGAATAATCGAGATGTATTAAAGTTGCCTAAAAAATATTGTATGCCTTCGTTCAATAATTCAGTTGCATAGCCTTTGCCCCACTCTTGAGGCATTAAGGCATAGCCAATATGATAATCAACATCACCTTGCATGTATAAGATGGAAAATGTGCCAATTAAGCGATTAGTATCTTTCTCTGCTACAAACCAGCGACCCATGGCTGGCTCAGCTATATAGTCTTGTAATTGATCATTTAAAAAAGCAATACAGGCTTCTTTATTTTTTACTGGACGGATATAACGCAGCACATCAGTATTGCTGTTTAAGGCGTAAAAATCTTCAAAATCAGCTTTTGTAAATTGTCGTATAATAAAATGTGATGTGGTAAAGATGGTCATGTAGGTTATTAAAAATGCCACAGAAGCACTGAATTAAAATTCATCTACAATCAATGCTTCTGTAGCGAATTATTATTTATATCTAGGCTTTACTGATCTTATAAAAAGCCCCAGCAATACCTCTATGTTTCAGTGCTTCTGTGGCAACATATTTACTATTTCTGCACCTCATTGGTAAAATGAAACTGAATATCTGGATTATTGCTGATTTCTGTATTTAAAAACCATTCACTTTGTGCTAGATACACAGGATTACCATCTTTATCGGCAGCCGAATTCTGTTGCTTAAAACGCAAGAAATCTTCTAGTTTTTTCTGGTCATTACTGGTAAGCCAACATGCTTTGTAAAAAGGCAATGTTCTAAACTCGCAAGCGGCACTGTATTCGTGCAACAACCGGTATTGAATTACTTCAAACTGTAAGTCGCCCACACAACCAATAATCTTTTTATTACCACCAAACTGTGTAAATAATTGCGCCACACCTTCATCCGTCAACTGGCTAATACCCTTTTCCAATTGTTTCGTTTTCATTGGATCTTTATTCACCAATTCTTTAAATATTTCTGGCGAAAACGTTGGTATACCTGTAAAAAAGAAATTTTCACCTTCGGTTAATGTATCACCAATTTTAAAGTTACCAGTATCAAACAAACCCACCACATCACCAGGGTAAGCATCTTCTACCACCTCTTTACTTCTGGCCAAAAAAGAGTATGGATTGCTAAAACGCACATCCTTATCTAATCTTACATGATGAAAATATTTATTACGTTCAAACTTGCCACTACACACACGTAAGAAGGCAATTCTATCACGGTGTTTAGGATCAAGGTTGGCATGAATTTTAAAAATAAATCCACTAAACTTATCTTCACCTACAGCTAAAGTACGCTTATTGGTTTCTCTGCTGCGTGGTACTGGTGCTATTTTTATAAACGTATCTAACATTTCCTGCACACCAAAATTATTGACTGCACTGCCAAAAAACACAGGCGCTACTTTCCCACTCAGGTAATCCGCTTTGTTCAGTTCGCCATACACACCATCAATCAACTCTACATCTTCACGTAATTGATTGGCATCACGTTCGCCTATTTTAGCATCTAAAACAGCATCGTTCAAGTCTTCAATAGCCACAGTGGTTTCTTCTTCCTCACCTTTTGTACTGGCTGCAAATAGGCGCAACCTTTTATTATCCAAATTATATACACCCTTAAAATCTTTACCGCTATTTATTGGCCAAGTCATTGGGTGTAGCGACAATTTCAATTCATTTTCAACTTCTTCTAGCAAGTCAAAACGGTTTTTACCATCCCTATCCATTTTGTT
>JAYWCY010000331.1:0-2182 GCA_043780175.1 Chitinophagales bacterium | reverse complement strand
TCGCTATCGCTAAAGTTCATGGCGCAGCCATAACTCTCTATGTAAAAGTATTTTTTATACGCATTTGGCTCTACTGCAAAAGGTGCAAACGCTTCACCTTGTTTTGCCTCGTCATGCACTTTGTTTTGCAACGCTAACATTTCCATCAATCAACAAAATTTTATCTGCAAAAATAAGAGAAACTTGTGTCAGTTTGGCAGCGAATGTTTGTTTTGTAATATTTCTAGTTAAAGTTTAACTACAATCATTGTAAATGAAATTCGATATTGTAATTAGTTAATAACTATATAAAGAAGATTAGTTAGTAATAAATTTATTTTTTGTAATGTATTATTGTGTACTATTTTTTTATAAAAAACGCACAAGCTGCCCAAAATTAATTGAAACAAGCAAGTACTTTTAACTTGGGCACTATAATACCAAACCTTACTTTCGCAAAAAAGCAACCTACATGAAGCGATTGGTATTTATCATTCTAATATGTTTTACTATTTCTAAAATTACAGCGCAAGATGTTGTGGTAAATAAATTGCGTAGCGAAACATCTAGAACGATTAAAAAAGAAGCAGATACCAGTACTTGGAAATGGAAACAAGGCGGCTTATTAAGTTTTAACTTGTCACAAGCATCGCTAAGTAATTGGGCAGCTGGTGGCGATAATTTTACCCTAGCCGTGGGTGGTTATTTCAATTATTTTTTCTATCATAAAAAAGATAGAATGAGTTGGGATAATAACCTAGATGTAAATATGGGTTACGTACAAAGTACAAGCATTGGCGGTAGAAAAAATGATGATCGAATAGATTTTTTAAGTAAATTAGGCTACAAAATGGATAGCACTGGTAAATGGTATCTCTCTGCCTTATTTAACTTTCGCTCTCAATTTTTTGACGGCTATTCTTTCAATGGCACTACCGCTACACTTACTTCTACTGTACTTTCACCCGCTTATGTCTTATTATCAGCAGGGTTTGATTATAAACCAGATGATAAATTATCTATATTCTTATCGCCACTAACTTCTAGAACGGTAATTGTAGCAAGTAATAAATTGGCTGCAAAAGGGGTATACGGGTTAGACAGCGGTAGACATGTTTTAAATGAGTTTGGTGCGTTTGCGACAGTTAATTATAATAATATGATTGCAAAAAATGTATATTTTAAAGGCAGATTAGACTTGTTTTCCAATTACAGAAACAATCCTCAGAATATTAATATATTTATGACTAACCAATTCTCTGTAAAAATTAACAAAAACTTTAGTGCGTCTTATAGTTTGGATCTTATTTATGATGATAATGTTCGCATTTTTGGTGAAACAAGTACTTCGCCTGGCTTACAAACTAAAAGCTTAATTGGTGTTAACTATTTAAGACCGTTAAATGTGAAAAAAGTGCGATAAATTTAATATGAATAAATTAATAGAAAAAGTCACTCATTTGAGTGACTTTTTCTATTAATTTATATTTTTGGATAAATACTATGGCTTTTTTGAGTAATTATTCAAAAAAAGTGCTATTTTCTTGGTTATTTTACTTTTAGTGTTTAATATTTTGCTACTTTCAGTATACTAAAATTTAGGCTATATCAAAAGTAAAGCATTAACTAGAAGACAATTTCTATCATCAACTGGAATGCTGGCTGGGGGTGCTTATCCGGCCATGTTGGCCTTAGGCATGCTAAAGGCGGCACCAGCCAATGCGTTTACCTTACAAGGCTCTGGGAAAGGCAAAAAAATTATTATACTTGGTGCAGGTTTAGCAGGTATGAGTGCTGCTTACGAGCTTGAAAAATTAGGCTACGAATGTGTGATTCTTGAAGCAAGAGAACGTGCTGGCGGCAGATGTTTTAGTATAAGAAAAGGTACAACCAATCAAGAACTCAATCAGCCATTGTTAACGGCCAATTTTGATGAAGGCTTGTATTTTAATGCAGGGCCAAGTCGTATTGCACACCACCATCAAATTACGTTACAATATTGTAAAGAATTAGGTGTACCGTTAGAAACATATAATAATGTCAATGAAGCTGCATATTATTTCGCCGAAGGCAAAGGCCTATTATCTAACAAAAAAATACGCATTAAAGAAATACAAAACGATGTACGTGGTTATACGAGCGAACTGCTTGCAAAAGCGATGGATACATCAGAATTAGATAAAGCGTTAACCAAAGAAGATAC
>JAYWCY010000330.1:0-3941 GCA_043780175.1 Chitinophagales bacterium | reverse complement strand
GTAAAAATTTGTGCCTCTCACGCTGGTTTAACTTTGGGTGAAGACGGTGCTACACACCAAATTTTAGAAGATATAGGATTAATGAGAATGTTACCTGGCATGACGGTGATAGTTGGTTGCGATTTTAACCAAACAAAAGCTGCTACAAAAGCCATCGCATCTTACGAAGGGCCTGTTTACTTGCGTTTCAGCCGTCCAAAATGGCCAAACTTTACCGCAGTTGATGGTAGCGATTTTGTAATAGGTAAAGCACAACAATTAACAGAAGGTACAGATATTACTATTTTTGCAACAGGTCTAATGGTCTGGAAAGCTATTGAAGCAGCTAAAGCATTAGAAGAAAAAGGTATAAGTGTAGAAGTGATTAATATTCACACAATCAAGCCTTTAGATACAGAAGCCATTATTGCATCTATTAGTAAAACAAAATGCGCGGTTACGGTAGAAGAGCACAATATTTTAGGTGGTTTGGGCGATAGTATTGCACAAGTTGCAGCGTCTCATTTACCAATACCTATTGAATATGTAGGTACAAAAGATACATTTGGCGAAAGTGGCACACCAGCACAATTATTGGCTAAGTACGGTTTAGATACACCAGATGTTATTGCAGCTGCAGAAAGAGTATTAGCTAGAAAATAAATCTATAAATAACAATTTTTTACTGAAAGGTAATGGCAGCAATGCTATTACCTTTTTTTATGCCCACTATTTATTACGTAACAAGCAACATACCAATTTAACCCTGTGTCCTATTTCACTACTAACATGTATGCGGCATGACGTTTGCCTAATAGCCTTTATTAAAAATTAAATATAAAACCATGTTATTAAGTACAAAAGTAAAACAACTGCTTTTAGGCAGTGTTATCATAGCTGCAACAACCTTTGGTTGTAAAAGTGGTGAACAAAAAACAGAAGAAGTCGTAACAACTGTTACAAAAGATACCACCGTAATTGCTAGTAGTAATGGCAAAATGGATAGTGCTATTGTGAAAATAGATAGCTCGGTACTAACTAAAACCATTACTACTAAAAAAATGGGTATTGCCAAACCAAATCCTGCAAAAAAAGGTGGTAAAGGCAAGATTATTATCATAACTAATGCCCCTGTCGTGAAACCACCTATTGGCAATACACAAATGATAATGGATAACGATGGCTATTACGATAAAGTGGATGTATCACCATCTTACCCAGGTGGCGAAAAAGCATTGGCAAGATTTGTAGAAAAAAATATTATTTACCCTGAAGATGCCATCAATGATGGTGTAGAAGGCACTGTTAATGTTGTATTTGCAGTAGATGAAAATGGTAATGTAAGTACACCAACAACTAAAGGCGAAACAGTTGGTTACGGCCTAGACGAAGCCGCAGCAGATGTAATTAAGAAAATGCCAAGATGGAAGCCTGGTAGCATTAAGGGTAAAAATGTAAAAACGCGTTTTACATTGCCCATTACTTTTCAAATAAATTAATATCGCCTAAATAAATCGAATGCGTTTATAAGCCTTGTAGCCTAGTGTTACAGGGCTTTTTGTTTGATGAATAACTACTACCCTTTTAAAACTTACCAACTTATTTTTTTATCACCTCAAAAGCATTTACAATTATCTTAGCAACACTAAAAAACTGAATCTAATGAGAAAACTATTTTTTCCAATTACCATTTTACTTATTACAGCAAGTAGCTTTACAGTTTTTCAAACACAAGAAAAAGATATTTTAGGTAAATGGGTAATTGATATTCATTCTGTTGATGCCATGACAAAAGCCACAATTATTGCTACACGAAAAATAAATCCTGAACAAGCAGATAAAATGGAAGCCAATATCGAGGAAGTGAATACCATTACAGCAAAAACGAATTATGTTTTTAGTGAAGACAATACATTTACGGTACAATCTAACGGCGAACCACAACCGGGCACTTGGGCTTTTAGCGATGATAAAAAGTTCTTGCTGCTTACTCGTAATGGCAAAACCAGAAAAGACAGTATTATAGAATTATCGCCTAAGCGATTGCAGCTATTTCACGGTGATAGAAAAGTAGCTACATTATTTGTTAGGCCATAGCAACAACTTACTTGTTCAATACCTTATAAAACATCGTTGTTGCTTTGTCTTTCTTTGTTTCTTTGCGTGAAACAAATACCATGGTTAAGAATACACCTTTTACAGAAAAACACATAGCGCTTGGTGCTAAAATGGCTGCATTTGCTGGCTACAATATGCCAATTAGTTACACAGGTATTAATGATGAACATGCAGCCGTAAGAACCAATGTGGGCGTTTTTGATGTGAGTCATATGGGTGAATTTGTATTGAAGGGCGATAAAGCCTTAGACCTTATACAACGTATTACCAGCAACGATGCTAGTAAGTTGACTAATGGCAAAGCACAATACAGTTGCTTGCCAAATACAGAAGGTGGTATTGTAGATGATTTAATTGTGTATTGCCTTGAAGAAAATAAAAGCTACATGCTGGTTGTAAATGCTAGCAATATTGAAAAAGATTGGAACTGGATTTCTTCTTTTAATACAGAAAATGTTGAGATGCACAACATCAGCGATAAAACTTGCTTACTTGCCATACAAGGACCTAACGCTTGCAAACTATTGCAACCATTAACCGATGTAGATATTATGAATCTAAAATATTACACGTTTGTACGTGGCAGTATTGCAGGTGTGGGCAATGTAATTATTAGTGCTACTGGTTACACTGGTTCTGGCGGTGTAGAAATTTATTTTGAAGATACAAACGATGCAGCCAATATTATATGGGATAAATTGATGGCGCTAAATGTAAAGCCAATTGGCCTTGGTGCTAGAGATACTTTGCGCTTAGAAATGGGCTATTGCTTGTATGGCAATGATATTGACGACACCACTTCGCCATTAGAAGGTGGCTTAGGCTGGATAACAAAATTTACTAAAGACTTTACTGCTAAAGCCATTTTAGAACAACAAAAAGCTGCTGGTATTACACGCAAATTGGTAGGTTTTGAAATGATAGATAGAGGCATCCCTCGACATGATTATTTGCTAAAAGATGCCGAAGGCAATACCATCGGTAAGGTTACAAGTGGTACACAAGCACCTAGCTTAAACAAAGCCGTGGGGCTTGGTTATGTGACCACTAATTTCTCAGCTGTTGATAGCGAAATATTTGTAGACATCCGCAATAACTTGGTAAAAGCTAAAGTTGTAAAAATGCCTTTTGCATAAGCGAAACATTATATGATATTTTATAATTACGGCTATCTTATTAGATAGCCGTAATTATTATAACTAGCCTTTAATTCCCAATACACTTTGATCCATTGGATGAAAATCCTTCTCAACATTTGCTATTACAATCGTTGCTACGCCATTTCCTATAATATTGGTAATGGCTCTTGATTCACTCATAAATTTATCTACCCCTAACAAAAAAGCTAGCCCCTCAATAGGTATTTTGTGTAGCGTTGCTAATGTAGATGCTAGCACAATAAAACCACTACCAGTAACACCAGCAGCCCCTTTTGATGTGACCATTAAAATACCAATAATACTGAGCATTTCCCAGCCAGTTAAATGTACATTATATAGCTGCGCAATAAAAATTACTGACATAGATAAGTAAATGGATGTGCCATCTAAATTAAATGAATAACCTGTAGGCACTACTAAACCAACCACTGATTTGCTACAGCCTAGTAGCTCTAATTTATTCATAATGGATGGTAAGGCCGACTCTGAAGAAGATGTACCAAGCACTAGTAACAACTCTTCTTTTATATAGGCTAAAAATTTAAGGATGCTTAATTTAAAGTACCGCATAATACTACCAAGTACTACAAATACAAACAACAACATGGTGAGATAAATTGCCCCCATCAACTTTGCCAATGGCAATAAGGTATGCAAGCCATACTTACCTATTGTAAATGCCAT
>JAYWCY010000329.1:0-5522 GCA_043780175.1 Chitinophagales bacterium | reverse complement strand
TGTGAAAATAAAATTTCAGCTAACCGATATTGTGCTTCTGCACTGTATTCACTTTTACCCAAAGCTACCACGGCTTTGTAAGCATTAGTAGCTTGCTCTGGTTGATTATCAGCCTGAGCGCTTTTTGCTACAATTAAATTCGCCATCATCTTATCATCTGTTGCTGCACCTTTTTCTAGCAAAATTTCTTGTGCATTTGCAACTGCTTCTTTAAACTGTTGTGTCCGATATTGACAACGCAATAAACCACGCATTGCTTCTATTCTATTCTCTTGTTGTGTAGATATCGTTTTCAGCTGCGCAAAATAGATTTGTGCATTGGTATAATCTTTCAAATCGAAATAATAAATTCTTGCACTTTGCAACGTCGCACGTTCAGCATATTTGTTAGGCGCCTTTGCAGCCACAGCATTGTAGAAAGGCAATGCTGCATTAAAATCTTTATTACTAATGCTTATTTCAGCTAAAAAATAATTGGTTTCTATCGCATATTTACCATTAGGGTATCTAGCTAAATAATCTGTAAAACCAATTTTAGCCGAAGAAAAATCTTTTGCCTCATAACGCAACATTGCTGAGCGATAGGTTAAACTATCTGCCTCGTTTGTAGTAATGTTTTTGCCATTGCTTTGCATGAAATTTACAAACTCACCTGGCTTTTGATTTTCTATAAAAATGTTGCGGATATATTCAATCGCTTCATCACTTTCTGGTGCATTGGGATATTGTTTTACCAACTGCGTAAAGCTGCCTAAAGCTTCATCATTTTTATTGGTATTAAAATAAGCCACACCCGTTTTTAAATATGCCGTTGGCCACAAGGCTGTTGCTTTCGCATCTTTTAACACCATTTGTAAAGACGGTAAAGCTTCACTGAATTTCTCATCGGCTAAGTAAGTATTTGCAACTTCTAAATTGGCGTCAGCTAATAAATTAGAATTAGGGTAACGCTGAATTAACTGCTGCATCAATCCTAACTTTTCTGTACTTTTATTTGATGCCCCAGCTATCACCGCTTTTTGAAACAAGGCATAATCTGCAGTTTTCCAGTTTTGGGTGAAGGCATCTTCATACACTTTAGTAGCTTGTTTGTATTGCTTATTCATAAAATAGCAATCACCAGTTCGTACGTAAGCGTCTTGCTCAATTGTAGAGGACGAAGATGATGTTGAATAACCTGCTACTTGCTGAAAATAATTCAATGCGGCGGTATAATCGCCACGCTTTAATAGGCAGTAACCTAAGTTGTATCTGGCATTGGTGATACTGACTTCACCATTGGTTTGTGGTGTTCTTAAATAGGCTGTTAAATAACCAATTGCATCTTCAAGATTACCCGTTCTATAAGCAATTTCGCCTTTCCAGAAATTGGTGAATGGTAGCTGTGTATTATTATATGGCACAGTTAATATTCTATCAAACAATGCATCGGCTTTTTCTATTTGCTGATCGTTAATTAACTCAATGGCTCGGCCATATAAAATTCTTGGGTAAATCTTCTTAGCATTCTCACTTTGTGTAGGTAAGCTTTCAAACAAAGCCAAAGCCTCCTTGAAATTGCTGGTATTAGATAAAACTGCTACCAACAATTCTTTAGCTTCTTGCGTGTTTTTACTATCGGGATAATCTTTTAAATATTGCTGTAAATCCTTCAAAGCAATATCGGTATAGCCAAGTTCGTATGATAATTTGGCATAGCTAAAGCTTGAGATTTCTTTTTGTGTAGGATTACTGTTACTGCTTGCACAAAATAAAAATGCATTACGCGCATTTACTTTTTGGTCTGTTTTTAGGTAGGCATCAGCCAGTAAATACATACTATTTTGTGCTAGTGAATCTTCTCTACCGCCTAACTGTTTAAAGCCTTCAATACTTTTTTTCCATGTCCCAGCTTCATAATAACAATAGCTTAATTCATACAAATCTTCGCGACTTACTTTTTCAGTTTTATTCACATAAGCTTCTAAATATGGTTGTGCTTTTGCAAACTGACGTTTATCAAAATACAAATGCCCTACTAACTGCTTTAATTGTAACTCATAAAACTGACCGCCTTTTTTTATGGCAGCTTCACTATAGTTCAATGCTTTGTCTCTTTGGTTATTGAAATAGTAAATCTCAGCAATATAAAATGGTACCACGTTTACATAACTCGCATTGCTTTCTGTAACAGTAAATGCGGTCAATGCTTCATCATAATTTTTGTCGTAAAAAGAAATAAAACCGTAATAATAATTCGCATCTATGTAGTTTTGGTCACTTGGTATTTGCCTTATGGCATTGAACAAAGGCTTGGCATCTTTAAACTGTTTTAATGTAAACAAGGCATATGCCTTATGGAACTTCATCTCAGCTACTTGGTTATTGCTTAAATTATCTATGCCTGCTTTGGTATAATAGGTTAGCGCATCCACATAATTACCTTGCCTGTACAAGTATTCACCCAACTCAAAACTCATCATTTGTGTACGGGGTTCATGATGCTCAAGTGCTACAAATTCCATGGCCTTTGGTGCAGCAGATGCATCATTTAGTTTTAAACCACAAACTATATAGTAATAATTGGCTTCAAGATTTACCGTAACAGTATAATTACTTTTACCAACACCATTGCTATACAAGTTTTTAAAAATAGGATAAGCCAAACTGTATTGCTCTTTTAAAAAATAGTCCTTGGCTAATTTATAATTGGCATCAACATCATTATTTACCATTGTGTATTGCCCATTTGCTGTAATTAGCAGCGTACTAAGCAATAGTGTAACTAATATTTTTATTTTGTGCATATATATAGTTATGGAGTTTAAACAAAGATTCATTTTTCAATCTTAACAAAATGTAAAATAAGCTTAAAGGTAATTTGCAGTCAAAGGAACAAACATCGTTCCATCATTTTGTGCATAAACAATAAATGCCAATAACTTTACCAACAAGAAATAAGGACCATGTACGAGAGTAATACCCAGATTAGAGTTCGCTATGCAGAAACAGACCAAATGAATATTGTTTATCATGGTAATTATGCCCAATATTTTGAAGTAGGTCGTGCCGAGGCCATACGCAGCTTGGGTTTTACATATAAAGATTTAGAAGCAATGGGCATCATTATGCCAATAGTAGAACTCACTTGCAAGTTTTTACGACCAGCGCATTACGACGATTTACTAACTATTAAAACGATGTTAAAAGAGTTGCCCAGCAGCCATCGGATAGAATTTTACCAAGAAGTATATAACCAACACGAAAAACTATTAACCATAGGTAAAGTAGTACTATATTTTATAGATGCAGCTACCAGAGAGAAAACAGTAATGCCTAAAGAATGGCATGATGCTGTTGCACCTTATTTTACAGAAAAGCCCCTGTAGTAACTACAAGGGCTTTTAAATATCATTGCGAAACAATTTTATACTCTATGGTAATCGGCTTTCCAATTCCCGATGGCAACTTTAATGGCTTTACTACTTAAATTTTCTTCTACAGCTCTATTTGCGAGGCTTATCAATTCATCATCTGCTGCAAAACGCAATGCAATTATTTGATGGATATTTAAGCGATGATCTAGTAATTTACCTGTTAATGAAAAATAACGTAAATTTTCTTCAGCCCTTATGGCTCTGTCTTGTGCTTTTAGTGCAAATACCCTTGTAAACCAGAATATAAACAATAAGATAATAGCGATTAAAACAATAAGAGAAGCTGAATACAAATTTTCTTTAGCCGAATGGCAAAGATTGATAATAGAACCTACAAGCAATGCTACAATAGCTAATGCTGTAATACCGTGCCAGCCAAGCAATAATCTTGAATGATTTTTAAAGTGTTGTGGTGTCATAATTAAGGGGTTATTATTTGCGGCAAGATAGTAGGATTATAATGATTGGCGATAAACATGATATATAATAAAGTTTATTTTAAATGCAATATAATTTTATTATGGAAGTCATTTGCCATCGATTACCAAAAAAAGAGGGGCTGGTGGAAAACCACCGCCCCGTTTTTCAACCCTAAACCCTTAAAAAACAATTAAAATTAAGGAAATATCGTGCCATGAAAAATTATTTTCACGAAACATGTTTTTTTTTTTACAAAAGGTCTAAAAACATTCTAATTGGTTAAAGAAAAAACTACCTTCAATAGTAGCATTTTCATCACTATCACTGCCGTGTACCGCATTTTCACCAATCGATGCAGCAAAGTTCTTTCTAATAGTGCCTTCAGCAGCTTGTGCAGGATTGGTAGCACCAATTAAAGCTCTAAAGTCTGCTACTGCGTTGTCTTTTTCTAAAATAGCCGCTACAATTGGGCCACTACTCATAAAACTTACTAGTTCGCCAAAAAAAGCACGTTCTCTGTGTACATCATAAAACAAACCAGCTTGCTCTTCGCTTAGTTTCACCCATTTCATAGCTTTTACGCTAAAACCAGCTTTAATAATCTGATCTAAAATTGCACCTGTGTAACCTTTACTTGTTGCATCAGGCTTAATCATTGTGAAAGTTCTATTGCTCATATATAGTGTTTTTTCGGCGGCAAAAGTAACAGATTATTGTCCCTATCCAAGAAAAAGCTGCTATCATTAAAAATCAATTTGAGGTTATGACTTGAAAACTGCAATTTTGCCGCCACCTTATGGAAGCAATAGCGCATTTTTTTCCGCAGATTACAACGCCCAAGCACATTGTGATTACTTGTCATCAAAAGCCAGATGGCGATGCAATGGGTAGCACTTTGGGGCTCTATCATTTTTTAATTCAGTTTGGACATACAGTCACTGTCATATCGCCTACCAATTGGGCCGATTTTTTAAACTGGATGCCTGGGGTAGACACTGTATTAGATTACGAAGCAGGCAGGCACAAAGCGCAAAGTATTATAGATAAAGCAGATGTGATTTTTTGTCTAGACTTTAATATATTATATAGAACCAGAAATCTTGAGCATCCCATCGCAAAATCTAAAGCCATTAAGGTATTAATAGATCATCACCAAGAGCCACATGAATCTCAATTTGACTTTGGCATTAGCGATACTTCTAAAAGTAGTACCTGCGAAATGGTGTACGATTTTATTATGCAATCTGCGCATCAAGATAAAATTAATATTGATGTTGCAACTTGCTTATACACTGGTGTAATGACAGATACGGGCTCGTTTCGTTTTCCTTCTACCAAAGCATCTGTACATAGAATGGTTGCGCATTTTAAAGATTTAGGGCTTGAGCACAATCCTATTCATAATAATATTTACGATAATTTTTTAGAAAATAGGTTACGCTTTACAGGGTTTGCATTGCTTAATAGATTAGAGGTGTTGTATGAATATAATACAGCCTTAATGTATATTACCAAGCAAGATTTATTGCGTTTTGAAATTAAAACTGGTGATTCAGAAGGTCTTGTAAACTATCTTCTAACTATTCAAGGCATTAAATTAGGTGCTATTTGTATAGATAGAGATGAAGAACGTAAATGGAGTTTTAGAAGTAAAGGTAGTTTTGATGTAAACACATTTGCCCGAAA
>JAYWCY010000328.1:0-13590 GCA_043780175.1 Chitinophagales bacterium | reverse complement strand
AAACGAAGTACATACCTACTATCATGGTATAGAAATAGAAAATAGCCCAATAGAATTGATTAATTATCACGAGAATTGTCCGCTTTAGTGCTACTCTAGCGAAATGATGTTCTACTTATTGTAACACTAAGCATAAAAGTATATAAAAGAAGCGGCTTACTTGAAAGGAAGCCGCTTCTTTTATATGATAATTAATTGTATTTAAATGTTATTTACCAACTACTAGAATTTGGAACGAGCCAGGTACCATTCTTGGTCTACCATTGCCAGTTGCAGCTTCAGTGTCAGATGCTGGTAAATATAATTTGTGCGTAGCTACATCAATATCGATTGTTCTAGCACTCTTTTTAGTGGGGATAGTTTCTATGACGCTAAATTTATCTTTTGATTCTTCATGAATCACTGTGATAGTGCCGTCGCTACCATTTGACGTATAGATATTTTTTAAACTAGGATCAAAAGCTGCACCATCGCAACCTTTACCTATAGGCAATTTATCTACCAATTTGCCAGTTTCTGCATCAAGTATTACTAAAAAATTATTATCTCCGCAGGCAGCAAATAAACGTTTTGTTTTATTATCTATTACCAAACCCGTTGGTGCTTCGCCAGGTAATAAAGACCAATGCGCATCTACTTTAAATGTTTTTGTATCAATAGATACAATTTCATTTTTATCCTCAACGTTTACAAATACTTTACCAGCCTCATTACTAACCGCCGTTTCTGGTTTACCACCAACAGCAACAGTGGCTACTACTTTTTTAGTAACAGGATCAATAAAAGATAAATCGTTGCTACGGCCATTACAAGTAATTAATTTTTTAGAAAATTCATCATAAAAAATAGCATCAGGGTTTTTACCTGTTGCAATAGAATCTAAAATCGCAAAGGTTTTTAGGTCAAATACAAATACATTATTTAATCTGCCATTGCTAGTATAACCTTTGTTTAGGGCTGGTACAAATGCGATACCGTGTACGCCAATAGTACCTGGAATAAAACCTAAAGAATCTCCAGTGGTTTTATCTAACACGTTTACTTGGTTGCCATGAGAGGTAAAAACGCGATTACTTTTTGGCTGAACTGAGATATAATCCCAGCCGCCATTGCTAGCTATTTTAAAACTGTTCGTTACTTTAAATTGTGCTTGGCTATTTAATGCAATGGCTGCAAGCATTGTAAATGATAAAAGGTGTTTCATTTGTGTAATGATTAAATGGTTAAGTATTTAAAAAAATCAATTGATTGCGATGATGTATGCATTTTAACAGGATATGTTTAGTGCGTTTTTTTAATGACAGCGTAAATAGCAATTGTATTCTGATGAAATGTTGAAGTACTATTTAAAGATAAGTACAATTGTACCAGCAATGATGAGCAAAGCACCAATAACTGTTTTAATCGTCAGTGCTTCTTTTAACACAATTGCTGATAAAATAATCGTTAAAGCTACACTCAGTTTATCCACTGGTGCTACTTGAGATACTTTACCTATTTGTAATGCTTTAAAATAGAATATCCATGATAAACCAGTAGCAACCCCAGATATCACTAAGAAAACAAGATTTTGCTTTGAAATAGTTGTTAATTCTTTGGCTTCGCCTTTTGCAAAAACAATACCCCAAGCAATAATAACTATGATAATTGTCCGAATGGCTGTCGCCAAGTTTGAGTTCACATTCGTAACGCCAAGTTTAGAAAAAATGGCTGTTAGCGAAGCAAATAATGCAGACAATAATGCGTAAATCCACCACATATTTGTAGGTTATTGATTTAGTAATATTATTTATTTGAGCAAATCGATACACAAATTTATAGCCATGTTGTTTTTTCTATTTTCTTTTTTTAGAGGTAAAGACTTCCTAGCTTTTTGATCGATAAAACCGCATTTTTATCAAGCTAGGTAATACAATTAATAACAATGGTAAAGCTACTATAAAACCGCCAATAACAGCAATAGCAAGTGGTTGGTGCAGTTGGGCACCAGTTCCGATACCAAGTGCTATTGGCATTAATGCAATAATCGCACCGAGGGCCGTCATTAATTTTGGACGAAGCCTTGTTGAAATAGAGTAGATGATGGCTTGATTGACATCTTTTGATAATGCATAAGATTCATTGAATTGTAAATAAGTAAAAATGGCATTCTCACCAATGATACCCACAATCATTATCAACCCAGTATAGCTGCCAACGTTTAAGGCGGTATGGGTAAAATATAACCCCATGTAACTACCAGAGATGCCTAATAGTGCTATAAATAAAATAATTAAAGAAATGGCAAAATCTTTAAATAAGAATAATATCACACAAAACACTAATAGGCTTGCTGTGAGCAGGATAATTAATAACTCTTTAAATGATTGTTGTTGATTGGCATAAGACCCACCATACACAATAACATAGCCTTGTGGTAGGGTTAATTTTGAAGATACTTGCTGTTGAATATCTTTTATAACACTACCTAAATCTCTGCCTTCTAATCTTGCAGTTACTACTCCCATAGATTGTAAATCTTGCCGTTGAATTTCTGCATCACCAGTATTTAAATGGACGGTGGCCAGAGATTTAATTGGTTTTAACTTGCCATTGGGCAAAAAAACCTGTGTATTGTTCACATCGGTCACGCTCAATCTTTTGCTACCAGGATATAATAAACGGACGTCCGAAAACTGCTCTTTATCATACACTGTACCCACAACATTTCCTTCTAGGGCGGTTTGTAATTGGTATTGTAAGTTGGCAGGTGTAATGCCAAACTGAGCCAGATTGGCACTATTTGGTTCTACACTGATAGATGGTCCAGCAATTACCACGCCATCAAAAACGTCTGCGGTGCCTGCCACTTGTGTAACAATTTCTGAAAGTTTTTTAGAAAGCTGTTGTAATTTAACTTGGTCATTACCAAAAATCTTAACTTCAACAGGTTGTACAGAAGTCATTAAATCACCCAACATATCGCCAATTACTTGCCCAAAATCTACTCTAAGTGCAGGTTGCGTTGCTTCTATTTTTTTACGTATATCAGTAATTACCTCGTCTGTGCTCTTATCCTTGCTTTTCTTCAATTGAATCAAATAATCGCCGCGATTGGGCTCTGTAATAAAGAAGCCCATTTGTGTGCCAGTTCTTCTTGAGTAAGCTTCCACTTCTGGTACTTTTACCAATATTTTCTCTACTTCACGTAGCATTCTATCAGTTTCCTCTAAAGAGGTGCCAGGTGGGGAGTTATAATCTAACACAATGCTACCCTCATCCATTTCAGGTAAAAAACCGGTTTCTAACTTTGGAAAAATATAGATAATAGACGCAGCCAACCCAATGATGATGATGACACTAAGCCATGAATGCTTGATGAAAAAACCTACCCACCGTTGATTTTTAATGGCATGAGGCTTAATTTTTTTAGTCGACTTTACCACCTCAGCATTACGTGTAAAAAGTAAGTATATGACAGGTAATATTAACCAAGTAACAAAGAAAGAGCAGACCAATGTAATGATCATAGTATCGGTTAATACTTTGAAATAAGCACCTGCAACACCAGTCATCAATACAAATGGTAGAAAGATAACAATGGTACTTAACGATGAGCCTACCATTGCCGGGAACAAGTATTTAATAGCTTTTTGGATAAGCAAACTCGTTGGTTCATCGGGATGTTCCTCATGTGTTCGGTGTATTTGTTCTACTACCACAATGGCATCATCTATAATTAACCCAATAGCTGCTGCAAGCGCACCTAAGGTCATAATGTTCAGTGTTTGCCCAATAGCATAAACAATGATGATACTTAGTAGTAATGTAACAGGGATGGTAATTAAAATAACACTACTTGCCTTAAAAGATCGTAAGAAAATAATAGCCACTAAAATGGCTAGTCCAAGACCAATCCACAAACTATCTGTAACACTTTTAATGGAATCTTGTACAAAATCAGCCTGTACATAATAAGGCAAAACTGATACATCTTTTGGAAGGATTTTTTTTAATTCAGTCAGCTTTGCTGCCATCTTTCCAGATAAGTCTACAAGGTTAGCATTCGGCTGTTTAATGATGGCTAATAAAATTCCTTCGTGTCCATTAGCATTCACTTTAACGTATTCTTTTGCTTCCTGTATTTGTACATCGGCAATATCTTTTAGCAACACAATGCGTTTACCATTATTGCTAATAACAATATTTTGCAATTGCTCTTTAGAAGTTACTGATGCGTCGGTTACGGTTAAATAGAGTAGTCTGTAATCTGATAAATAACCATTTGATTTTATGAAATTGGTTTGGCTCAATGCGGTATTAATATTATCTGGTGTAATACCCAGTGTTCCCATTTTTTGAACATTCAATTGTAACCAATATTCTTTGTTTTTACCGCCAATAACACGCACTTCTGAAACACCATCTACCTGCGATAAAAATGGTTTAATGGTGTACATTGCCAGCAACTTCATTTCAATGGGTGTTCGCGTTTTACTTTCTAATGAATACCCGATAATTGGTAAAATGGATGGGTTCATCCGTTCTACTGTTATCTGTACATCTAGCGGTAATGTATTGCGTATTTCGTTTATCTTAGATTCAATACGTTGCTGACTAATATCGATATTAGCCTTCCAGCTCATAAAGGCCGAAATTTCACAACTGCCACGGCTTGTTGTACTTCTGATACTTTGCAGATCAGGTACTTGTTTAATAGCGTTTTCAAGTTGGCGGGTAACAGTAATCATCATCTTTTTTACTGGTTGTTGGCCAGCATCTGCGATAATTTTTATTTTGGGAAAGGTTATCTCAGGGAAAAGTGCTGTTTGCATATTGCTGTATGCAAAAAAGCCCCCTAAAATAATAAGGACTATAAGTACAGTAACAGGGTTCTTATAAGTAATAAAAGTACTTCGCATGTGTATATATTATTTAATAACAGCAACTTTAGCCGTGTCTGGTAAACCATAACTACCTGTTAATAATATCTTATCTGTTGGTAAAAATTTAGGAGAAATAATTTCTACTTTATCTGCTGTTTCCATACCTTTTATAATAGGAATTTTTACTGCTGTTACACTATCTATCATTTTCATAATCCAGTATTGCGATTGCACTTCATCAGTTAATACAGCGGCCTTAGGAAGCGATACAACATTCGTTTTAGCATTTTTTATAAGCGTTACTTTAGCAATCAAATTTTCAGGAATAGCCTTATCGGTAGTCACTTTTATCATATAGCTCTGCGTTTGCGATACAGCATCAACGGTAGGCATCGCCGCGTCGATATAACCATTTAAAACTGTACCGTCTGGTAAACGCAATTGCAAGTTTTTGTTATTGGGCAAGTAGGGCTTTAACTCATATGGCAAATCCAATAAGAACACAAAGTTTTTGGTGTCTGTAATGGTGGCTAATTGCTCATTATCTTGTACATAATCCCCAATTTTATAGGGTAATTGTGTTACATACCCGCTTCCAGATGCTTTAATATGTAAGGTACCTTCAAAATGGAAAGATGTATCAATTTGGTTGATGGTATTGCCAAGGCTTTGGGCATCTTTTGTTTTAATAACAAACAATTCTTGCCCTTTTTGGACATACTTTCCTATTTGAGTGTTCACAGCCATTAAATAACCAGTGGCATTGGCTTTAACGTAATTTTTAATAAGAAACGTTGATACAGCGTTCACCTCTACTGTTTCATCCATATTGCCATTTGAGATCGACGTTATTGTAACAGGTGTGCCTTCTGCAAGCGATTCTTTCTCGGTAGGAATTTCTTTTTTTTCTGGTTGACTTTTACAACTTATCAGCAATAAAGCAACAGTAAATATTTGTATAGTTAATGAACGCATAAGTTAGTTTTTTCTATTCCAATAATTAATCTGGTTAATAATCTGAAGCTTATTGATGGTATTTTGCGTAATACTATTTTTTGCAGTAATAAAATTGGTAATGGCGAGGATATAATCTGGCATTCGGGCATCACCGGTTGCTAATAGTTTTCTGTTAGCATCTATCAACGTTTGTGTATATTTTATTTGGGTAGTTGTCTCCTTAATTAATAGCTCTGTGGCCTGTAATTGCTGCATTAATTGGGCGATTTGCTGTTGGTACTGCGATTTAAAATAGCCCTGGTAATTGGTGATTGTTTTTTGAGCAATGGCATTTTTATCATGTAGCATCTTCTTTTGCTTACCATCGTAAATTGGTACTACAATATTAAATCCGAAGCTGGTACCAAAATTCTTATAGGGGTCTTGCGCAAATGTGCTATTATGACCAGCATCTGCGTATAAATTTACTTTTGGCTTATAGTTGAACTCTATTAATGCATCATTATTCTTAAGTTTTAAACTATCAATTTTATATTGTTCGTAAAAAACAGTTTGTTCAATATCTGGAATTTCTATTGCTTCAAACGTAGGTGCAGTAAGGGTTACAAATGATGTGTCTTTGATACCACTTAAATAATTTAAACTTGCTAGTTCGTTTTGAAACTGGATTTTAATTTGTGTAATGTTTAATTGTTGTTGCTGTAGCGTTACTAAAAAAGTTAAATAATCTGTTTGTCGATACACATTTTTCTCAGTCAATTTCTTTAAAATAACTTCCTCTTTTTTTAATAAATCAAATACTTCATTATTAAACAAGTACTGCTGCCAAATACCATACGTAGTAATGTACTGCGTTCCAATTGCACGTTTAATATCCTGCTCACTTACTGTACCAGATACTTTTAATAATTGATTTTGTAAATTGATAGCTTGGTATTGATTCTGTAAATTTTCTTTGCTTACTAAGCGTTTTGTAACGCCAATTAATTGGCTAAAACTACCACCATTAGTGATAGCGCTCTCATAACCATAGCCTTTGAAAGTAGGAGCATAACTATTGGTGCTAGATGCAGTTACTTGGGGTTTGTAACTTGCATTAATACGTAAACTATCAATTATATTGCTTTCAGCTTGATTTTTTAAATCTTTTAATAATGGGCTATTACTAATACCAGAATTAGTGTAGAAATCCAATGTTTTACTTTGGGCAAAAACGGCAGAACTAATAAGTAATAAAATAAATTTGAAACAATATTTTAGCATGCTTTGAACACGATTAAAATGTATAATTGATGGTGAAACTAGCGGAATTTTCCGTTTATAAATTATTATCAAACTGTAATTTTTCTTCGCCTCCCTTTTTTATTACCTTGCCAAAACGATAGCTTACACCTACATACATAATTCGTGCATCTCTTGTGCCTATAGCTACTTGGTGCAAATAAGTACTAGTTAGTTCTGACTTTTGCTTTAAAGTTTGAAATAAATCTGATGCAGTTAGTGTTACAGACAATTTCTTTTTAAATAAGTCTTGCCTAATGCCAGTGTTTACTACAAAAGTTGGATAGTTTTTACCTTGCGGTGTAAGCCTTGCCGAACGGTAATTACTACTTAATTGCAGCATAGTAGTTTTGGTTATTGCGAAACTGCTATTAAAATTAATACTCATACTTATAATGGCTTTTGTTCCTATATAACCTAGGCCACTTGCATCAATTTTATTATAAAAAAAGTTATTACTTAGGTTGGCAGTAAAAAAGCTACCCGCTTTGGCTGAAAAAATCAATTCAAGTCCTGCCGCTTGATCGTTTGATAAATTTTGTTGCGTAGTTAATAGTACACTATCGTTTAATGGTACAGTAATTTGTGTAAACCCATTTTGCTTGTAACGGTAGTATAAACTTGGAATAAATGAGAAATTTTTATTTTGCCATTTATAGCCAAACTCAACCGAGTGGATGATCTCGGGTAATAATTTAGGGTTACCAGCTCTAACATTATAAGGATCTTGGTACTCAGGAAAAGGATTAATATCATCGCCTTCTGGACGATGAACCCTTCGACTATAATTGAGTTGTAGTTCTGTATTGCCCTTTAACTTATAAGATAAATGTACCGTAGGATATATTTTGAAATAATCGTTTTTTATCGTTGAATCTTTAGTAACCTGCAATCCATTAATGAGCGCTTCCTCTAAACGTAACCCTACTGAATAACCGAATTTTTTTAAACTTTTTTGATAGGTAATATAGCCCGCATGTATCGTTTCTTTGTATAGAAAGCGATTTGTTTTTATTTTATCAGCGATAAACTTTGCTGTAGCCGCATCATAATATTCACCATAAAAATCAAAATCCTGCTGTGTAAAAGAACCCGCATAACCAGCTTCTAATTTGGCATCTTCGCCTATTGGTTTAGAATAGTCAATCGTTAATTGCTGCTGATTATCGCCTTGTTTAATTAATGTATTGTCATATGTAACTGACTTGGATGGATAATAATAATTATTGGTATAGTGATTATCTTCCTTTTCATTCGTCTTCGAGGCATTGAATTCAATCCTAATTGTATGATCTTCTCCTTTAAAATTATGTTCCCAATAAGCAGTACCATTTACTTCTTTTTGTAATTCTGGATCATAACGTAAACGATCGTAGTTACTGGTAACGGTATTTGACTGGTCATAATAAAATTTAGAAGCGGTACTTTGTGCGATTTGCTCACGGTTACGATAGTTAAAAGAAATACCTAAATTATTATTTTTATTAGGATTATAGTCTGCACCAATGGTTGCGTTATGAGATTGGGTAGGTGCTAAGGCATTGCTATTTTCAGTGTAATAACTTTTTATAGCAGTTGTTGTTGTGTCAAAATACGATCGCATGATATTGTTCATCCGTAAGCGCGTATCTTTTCGATAGTTGTAATTTACAAAAATATTTAGTTTGCCAGGTTTGTAATTTAGATTGACACTACTATTAAATCGGTCTCTATTGCCAGCATTAGCAGTAATATTTCCGTTCCAGCCACCCTTAATATTTTTTTTCATCACAATGTTAATAATACCAGAAGTGCCATCGGGTTTGTAGCGTGCAGATGGGTTGGTAATTACCTCAATACGATCAATAGAGTTTGCAGGCAACTGTTGCAAAGCTTCGGCTCTAGATTTCCCCATCAAAGGTGATGGTCTGCCATTGATTAAAATCATCACGTCCGACGAGCCGCGTAAACTTACTTGGCCATCAATATCAACCTCTACAGAAGGTACATTTTTTAAAACATCGCTAGCAGAACCCGTTGTAGCCATAATATCTTGTGATACATTATAGGTTTTTCTATCGATAGACGTATTGAGCAAAGATTTGGTGGAAGTAACTGTTACTTCATCTAGTTTTTTTGATTCGCTAACGAGCTGCAAAGCACCTACATTATAATTTTTTTGTTGCGCAGAAATAACAAACGGCGCCGTTTTATTATTGGCATAGCCTATTGAACTGTATTTGATAATATAATTACCAATGGCAACGGCTTCTATTAAAAACTTCCCTTTTTTGCCAGTAACAACATTGGCATAGGTGCTACTATCTTGGGTTTTAATCAATACAACATTGGCAAATTCAAGTGGTTGTTTGGAAACATTATCAGTGATAGTTCCGGTAATCGTTCCCCTAGTTTGTGAAAAAGTGGCATATTGAATTGAAACTAGAAGAATAAAGAGCATATTTTTTAAGACCATAGTTATAATTTATACAAAACTGCAACTAAAATCTGTTGATAATTTGAAGGATTAATTATTTAAAGTAGATGTTAAAATGATGCTGATTGCCATCATGCTGATATTGAAATTTATACCCAGCTACTTCGCAAATTTGTTTTACAATAGATAAACCTAAGCCATTGCCACTTGGCTTAGTTGCTGGGTGACGATAGAAGCGGTTACCAATTTTATCTGCACTTAAGTCTGGTAAATCTGATGTATTGGTTATACTTAGTTGATTATTTTGCAAGCTAATAATTATGCTGCCATTTTGAATATTATAGCGAATGGCATTATTAATTAAATTACTAATCATCACATCTGCTAAATGGTGGTGAAACTGCGTAACAACTGGCTCAATAGCTACGGTTAATTGTATTTTTTGAGAAGTAATGAGTTCTTGTAGCTCTTGTAGTTTTTGCTGAATGAGTTCATCCCAAGCAATAGTTTCTGTAAGGCTAAATCGTTGATTTTCTATTTTGGCTAAAAGCAGTAATGATTGATTTAATCTTGATAATTTATTAACTGATTGCTCAATGATAGCAATACTTTGATGATGATTTTGAAGTACCAATTCATCTTGCATTAATGCGTCCGTTGTATTGGCAATTACAGCTAAAGGTGTTTGCATTTCATGCGCGGCATTACCAGTAAATTCTTTCAGCGTTTCATATTCATGTGCTACAGTTTTAGTCATGGTATTAAAACTGCTATTCAGTAAATTAAATTCGTCGATATTGGTAGTAGGTAGTTTTAATAGCTGTCTTTTGGACAATTGAAACAAACTAATATTATTAACCGTATCGAAGAATGGCTGCCAAAGTTTGCGAAGAATAATTCTGTTGATAATAAAATTTGCAGTAATAATTACGCCAACCATAATAGTCGCAATTACAATAATTAGCTTTAATAATTCCTCACTTTCCATTTGTGATTTAGTAACTATCGCAGTAAAACTTTTACCATTGGCAATAATGTTGAATGTTAAAGATCTTGCTAATTCATATTCGTTTTCTCTTTCATTCCATATTTTAATAGATGTATATGTTGGTTTATTAATTGATGCTTTTGTAGGGGTAAATTGTGTTTGCTGGTCTATTGTATTAACTATTTCTGGTAGCTGATTGTGTTCTTGTGTATACTGTAAAATTTCAGCTCTTTCTGATCGTAAACTTTTATCTAATTGCCTGGTTAGTACGTAACTGAGCACAAAGTAAAAGATCAAGCAACCCCCCAAAAAAATAAGTATTGATGCCAATAAATTAATTCTATTGTATCTAGTAGATAATTTCATGCGTAATTATTGAGTTATGAAAATTTATACCCCATACCATAGATACTTTGTAAGTAATCACCAGCACCAGCTACCAATAGCTTTTTTCGTAAGTTTTTGATATGCGTATAAATGAAATCATGGTTACCGGCCATATCCATATCATCGCCCCAAAGATGTTCTGCTATGGCATTTTTGGATAGGACTCGATTTTTATTAATTACAAAATATAATAATAACTCATATTCTTTTCGCGTAACAATAATATCTTTTTGGTTTACTGAAATAGACTTTGCCAACACATCAATTTGAATGTCTTTAAAAGTTAATACATTATTACCTTGTAAGTTTTTTCGCCTAATAATGGCCGCTATACGAACACTCAATTCCGATAAGTGAAAAGGTTTTGTGAGATAATCATCGGCGCCAGCTTCAATACCTGTTATTTTATCATCTAACTCATTTCTAGCAGAAATAATAATCACACCTTCTGCTTTATTATTAGCTTTTAAATGTTGTAACAATTGTATGCCATTGCCATCTGGCAACATAATATCAAGCACAATACAATCGTATTCGTAACATTCAATTTTTTCTAAAGCATTATAATAATTAACTGCAGATTCGCACAAATATTGTTGCTTGGTTAAATATTCAACCATGCTTTTATTTAGCGAAACTTCGTCCTCAATAATTAATAATTTCACAAATAATTTTTATCAAAGTACGTTATCAATATTGAAGAAAAATGGAAGATTCTTTATTGAATAGTTAAAAAATAAAAAATCTGTTATATCAAAAATATTGCTAAATTGCTTGTCCAATATCTAATTAATGTTTGATCAATCGACTATTAACCTTGCAGTTTTACGAGAACGAGCCTTCAATCTACGTTGGGCAAGCGTACCAAATGATGTAATACCTTTAACTGCCGCAGACCCAGATTTTCCATGTGCACCTGAAATTGCAGAAGCAATTGCCAAATATGCATCAAGCAGATATTTTTCGTATGCACCTGCAGAAGGCTATTCTTTTTTCAAAGAGTCAATGGCCAATTGGCAAAATGAACACCGAAAAGTGCCTGCGCAAGCAGCTTATTTGTATCCTGTAGATACAGCAGCCTTTGGCATTTACAATGTGTGTAAGGCTTTTTTAACTGTTGGTGACGAAGCCATTATTTTTGATCCAGTAGATTTTTTGTTTAAATATTCTATTGAAAGTTGCAGTGCAACAGCGGTATCATTTTCTGTGCCACTCAATCCTGCAAGCAAGTTTGATTTTGACCAGTTGGAGCAGTTAATTACGCCAAAAACGAAAATGCTTTGCCTTTGTAATCCTTTAAATCCAACAGGGAAAGTTTTTTTACGTGAAGAATTAGAACAAATTGGTGCCATAGCAGTAAAGCACGGGCTAATTATTTTGTCAGATGAAATCTGGAGTGATATTGTGTTTTCGCCATATCAATACGTAAGCATTGCCGCTTTAGATGAAGCTGTAAGAAGACAAACAGTTATAGTAACTGGTTTTAGTAAATCCTATGCATTGGCTGGCTTACGTATTGGTGCAGTTATCGCATTTAGTCAGCAACATTATCAACAATTAATGCAAGCATCTAACCACCAATCTACCATACACGGTAGCAATGTTTTGGGGCAAGTAGCAGCAGCTACAGCTTTAAACGATTGCGGTTACTGGCTATCTGCCTTTTTACTGCATTTACAAACGGTGAGAGATATTTGTGTAAATGGTTTAAACGCAATTGAAGGCTTTAATTGTTTTATGCCGCAAGGTTGTTATTTGGCCTTTGCCAATATTACAAATACTGGTTTAACTAGTAGCCAAATGCATGAGTTATTGCTGAATGAAGCTAAGGTAGCAGTGGTGCCGGGCTTGCCACAATGGTTTGGTGCAGGTGCTGATGGACATATTAGATTAAGCTTTGCAACATCAGAAGTAATAATAACAGAAGCAATTGAAAGAATCAGCAATACAATATCCAAATCTTTATGAAAATAGTTATTATTGGGGGTGGCATTGCAGGCATGTCACTTGGTATATTATTAAACAATAGCGGTTTAGATGTAATAATTAATGAACGAGACGAACATGTGCCAGCGAAGGGTAATGCCTTTTTAATGCATGCAGAGGGGTTAACCATTTTAGAATCGTTGAGTAATGAAAAAAAAGTAGCCGACTTGCCAGGCAGATTGATAGATACTTTTATACTTAAAAGACCAGATGATACCGAGATAAAATACATAAAATTAGAACCTTGGCAATGTATTAAACGCTGCGATATTATTCAATTTCTTTATAAGCTTTTTCCTGCAAATAAAATTAGAAGCAGTAGATCTTTTTCGCATTTTAAATATGATGGTACCAAAGCTATAGCTGCTGTATTTACCAATGGTGAAGAAGAATATGGTGATATTTTTATTGGTGCCGATGGTGCCTATTCAGTTGTAAGAAACCATCTATTTGGTAAAACTAATTTTACACCAGTTGACGTGAAAGAAATTGTTGGGGTGCTTAAAAGCCCTACACTTTTAAGTAATATTGGCAATCAATTTACAAAGTTTTTATGTAAGAATAAAGGGCTGTCATTTGGCTTTATTCCCACATCCACCCAAGAAATTGTATGGTTTATGCAATACGATGTTAGGCTGCGAGAAATGAAACACACAAGCCCAGAAGAACTCCGTCGTTTTTGCCAAGATTTACTGGTTGATTTTCCACCT
>JAYWCY010000327.1:0-11293 GCA_043780175.1 Chitinophagales bacterium | reverse complement strand
ACCATAGATAATGACGCGACGTCTAAAGAAATATGGTATTTAGCTAAAGCGTATAAAACATTTAAGAATCCTAAATACCTAACTGCGGCTGAAAATGGAATTCGTTATTTGTTAAAAGCACAATATAAAAATGGCGGCTGGCCACAATATTATCCTGATTTCAGTTTGTACCGAAGCGAGATAACCTACAACGATAACGCCATGACTAATGTGCTAAAAGTGTTACAAGATGTTGTCTTAAAGCGCAATAATTTAGATATCGTGGATGCGTCTTTAATTGCACCATCCGAAGTTGCTATTAAAAAAGGTATTGATTGTATTTTAAAAACACAAATTAAAGTAAATGGTAAATTAACGGTTTGGTGTGCGCAGTACGATGCATCATCTTTAAAACCAGCAAAGGCAAGAATGTTTGAATTAATCTCCTTGAGCGGAAGTGAAAGTGTTGGTATTGTGGATTTTTTAATAACGCAACCCAACCCTTCGCAAGCTGTGAAAGATGCTATTGTGGGGGCAGTAGATTGGTTTAGTACATCTAAAATTGTAGGATACAATTTTATAGATATACCCGCACCTGGCACTCCAAAAGGAAAAGATAGGGTATTAGTACCAGATGCGAATTCTACCATTTGGGCTAGATTTTACGATATAAATACCAACGAGCCTTTTTTCTCGGGTAGAGATAGCCAAAAGAAAAAAGAGGTTAAAGATATTGAATACGAAAGGCGTACCGGCTATGCATGGTACGGTACTTGGCCTATACAATTATTATCCAAAACATATCCAGCATGGGTAGCAAAAAATAAATAAATGAGCTATCACAAAAGCCATATCACCCATTGTTATATATTATTAATAATACTTCTCTTACATGGTATTTCGGTTTGCGCTCAAACGATAGTAGTAGATGCAACAGGTAAAGGCAATTTTACAAGTATTCAAGTGGCTATCAACAGTTTGCCAGACAATGCGCCTTCACCTAGAACAATTGTTATTAAAAATGGAGTCTATAACGAACAAGTGTTTATCAGCAAAAATAATATCGTTTTAAAAGGTGAAAGCAAAGACAAAACAATTCTTAGACAAGCCATTGCTCGAGATGCGTTTCGTTGTTCACATGCTGATGATTGGGGTGTTGCAACACTTAATTTAAAAGGAAATGATATTACGTTACTCAATCTCACTATACAAAACACGTACGGTTTTGATAATAATACTTCAATAACAATTCCTTGCCCTAACGATACGGCTACGCATACAAAAGTTATTCGTAAAGATGGGCATCAAATGGCATTGCGCACTTTTAGCACTACTAGATTAGCAGTAATAAATTGTATTCTAAAAGCCTTTGCTGGTGATACGGTTAGTCCTTGGAATGTTGAAGAAGGGTTATTTTATTTTAAAGATTGTACCATGGAAGGCGGTGTTGATTTTTATTGCCCAAGAGGTTGGGCTTATGCAGAAAACTGTGAATTTATTGCTCATACTGGCCAAGCAAGCATTTGGCACGATGGATCAAAATACGAAGATTCTAAAACAGTATTAAAGAATTGTTCTTTTAAAGGCTTTGATGGATTCAATCTGGGTCGTTATCATAAAGATGCTCAGTTTTACTTATTAAACTGTGTTTTTGCAGATAATATGAAGGATCAGAATATATACCGTGTATCTACCACCAACATTATTTTGTGGGGAGAAAGAATATATTATTATAATTGCCATAGAAAAGCAGGTGATTACAAATGGTTTGCTGATAATTTGGAAACTGCCAAAGGCACTCCAAAAGCAGTAAATATTTCAGCAAATTGGGTATTTAATAATAAATGGGATGCTTTAAAAAACGTATTAGAAAATGTTAACTAAGTCGCTATCAATATTGCTTATTAGTATGTATATGTTGCTGCCACAAAAGCATACAACAGTGTATATGATTGGCGATTCTACAATGGCAAATAAGCAAGTTGATAAATTTCCTGAAACTGGTTGGGGCATGCCTTTTAGTAAAATGTTTGATGAAACTATTACAGTAGATAATCGCTCATTGAATGGAAGAAGTACCAAGAGTTTTATTAATGAAAAACGCTGGCAACCAATTGTTGAGGCATTAAAAGAAGGTGATTATGTGTTTATAGAATTTGGACATAATGATGAAAAGATTGATAAGCCAGCAGTTGGTACGTCTATTGAAGAATTTAAAACCAATTTGGTGAAATTTATCACAGAAGCCAGAGCCGCAAAAGCAACACCTATTTTATTAACGCCAGTAAATAGATGGAAGTTTGATAGCCTTGGCAAGTTTGAAGATACACATGGTGCTTACCCAGATGCTGTAAGAGAAGTAGCCAAAGCCAACAACGTGCTATTTATTGATATGTACAATAAATCAAAATTATTAATGCAGAAAATTGGCCCAGAAGCGTCTCATAAATGGTTTAATCAATTGGAAAAAGGTGAGAATGTCAATTACCCAAATGGTGTAAAAGACAATACACATTTTAATCCAGTTGGCGCAAAACAGATGGCTGATTTGGCGGTAGAAGGTTTGAAAGAATTGCAAATTGATTTGTATAAAAAACTCGTAAAATAACTAACAGTAATAGGGATGAATTTAAGTAAAGCGAATTTGAAAAACATTAGTGCCAATTGTACAAAACCTACAGATGCCATGTTGGCTTTGCCGGAAAAAGTATTGCAATTTGGTACAGGTGTATTGTTGCGTGGTTTAATTGATGACTTTATTGATAAAGCAAATAGACAAGGCATTTTTAATGGTCGTGTAGTGGTTGTAAAAAGTACCAGCACTGGCGGTACTGATGCGTTTGAACAACAAGATGGCTTGTTTACCCAACTAATAAAAGGCATAGATAATGGTAATAAAGTAGATGCAGTAATTATTAATTCATCTATTAGTAGAGTGTTAGCTGCAAGTGAGCAATGGGCTGAAATTTTAGCATTTGCGACTAGCCCGGATTTACAAGTAATTACTTCTAATACCACAGAAGTTGGTATTAGTTTATTGGCTGATGATGACGTAAATGCTGCGCCACCAAAATCTTTTCCAGGAAAATTGTTAGCGGTTTTATTAAAACGTTACCAAACATTTAATGGCAGTGCAGAAAGCGGTGTTGTAATTGTACCAACAGAATTAGTGGTAGATAATGGTACTAAATTAAAAGCTATTGTTAAGCAATTAGCCATCAATAATAAACTAGATGAAGGCTTTATGAATTGGCTGGAAACAGCTAATGATTTTTGTAATTCTTTGGTAGATAGAATTGTGCCTGGTAAACCTTCTGCTGCTGACAAAGCCACTGCTGAAGCAACCCTTGGTTATACCGATGATTTGATGATTATGAGCGAATGTTATCGCTTATGGGCCATTGAAACATCAAGCCAAAGAAGTAAAGATTTATTGTCGTTCAGCAAGGCAGATGAAGAAGGCGTGGTGATAGTAAGCGACATCAATAAGTTTCGTGAGTTGAAGTTGCGTTTGTTAAATGGCTCTCATACATTTTCTTGCGGCTTAGCAGTTGTTGGCGGTTTTGTCACGGTTAAAGAAGCAATGGCAGACGATGCCTTTGTTGGCTTTATTACCAATATGGCAAATAATGAAATTTCACCTGCTATATTATACAGCGAAATTACGTTGGAAGAAGCTAGAGCCTTTGCTGGTAAAGTATTAGACCGTTATCGCAATCCTTTTATTGAGCATTTATGGATAAGTATTTCAGCACAGTATTCTGCTAAAATGAAGATGCGTTGTATACCAATTTTACAAAAACATGCTGCTGCTAATACAACAGCACCTACACACATGGCTTTAGGTTTTGCGGCTTACTTGCTATTTATGAAAAGTACATTGGTTGATGGTAAATATATTGGCTCATTAAAAGGAAAAGCATATACAATTACAGATGATGCAGCTAGTGTATTAAACAAGCATTGGACTAATAGTAATTTAGCTGATGTAGTACAAACTGCATTGTCAGATATCAGCCTTTGGGATATTGATTTAACCAGTTTAAACGATTTTTCTCAAGCAGTGTTGACTCAATTAACGTTTTTGGTTAATGAGGGTTTTACAGCAGCAACAAATATTTAATTAGAAGAAAATTTTATAAAAATGGCACATAAGGTTTTAAAAGTTCATCCTGATGATAATGTAATTGTAGCGTTGCAGGATTTGAAAAAAGGTGAAACAGTAGCGTTAGAAGACGTTAATTATACAGTAGTAGAAGACATTAATGCGAAGCATAAATTCTTTGAAAACGACATGCATGCTGGTGATAAAATTATAATGTACGGTGTGCTAGTTGGTAAGGCGCAACACTTTATTGCTGCCGGTGGTTTAATGACGACTGAAAATACCAAACACGCTGCTGATCCATTTGAATTTAGACCGTATCATTACGAGTGGAAAGCGCCTGATGTATCAAAATATGCTGGTAGAACATTTAACGGTTATCATAGAAATGATGGTAGAGTTGGTACGGCAAATTACTGGTTATTCATCCCAACGGTATTTTGTGAAAATAGAAATTTAGATGTTATAAAAGAGGCCCTTCATACACAACTTGGTTATGAAGTAACCGATAAGTATAAACAAAAAACACAAACACTTGTTGAACTATATCAATCAGGTGCAGATATTGCTAGCGCAGATTTAAGTATTAAAGAAGCCGTAGTAAATACAAAACGTGTTTTTAAAAATGTTGATGGTATTAAGTTCTTAAATCACCAAGGCGGTTGTGGTGGTATTAGGCAAGATGCTGCGGTGTTAAGCAAGCTTTTGGCAGCTTATGCTAATCATCCAAATGTAAGTGGCGTAACCATTTTAAGTCTCGGTTGTCAAAACCTGCAAACGCAACATTTGCTAGATGATATCAAGCACATGAACCCGAATTTTGATAAGCCTTTGTATGTATACGAGCAACAACAATCGCAAAGTGAAGACCAATTGATTACAGATGCTATTAAGCAAACGTTTTTGGGATTAATAGAAATTAATAAATTAGAACGTACACCTGCTACTTTAGATAAGTTATGCATTGGTGTAAAATGCGGTGGTAGCGATGGTTTCAGTGGTATATCTGCTAATCCTGCGGTAGGTTATTGCAGCGATTTAGTTGTGGCTTTAGGCGGTAAAATTTTGCTTGCTGAGTTTCCTGAGTTGTGTGGTGCCGAGCAAAATTTGATTGATAGAACCATAGACGAGGCGGCTGCTAAAAAGTTCATTCATTTAATGACAACTTACAATGCTGCTGCACATAATGTAGGTTCTGGATTTGAAATGAATCCATCACCAGGTAATATTAAAGATGGCTTAATTACCGATGCTATTAAAAGTACTGGTGCGGCCAAAAAAGGTGGCCATTCACCAGTTGTAGATGTGCTAGACTATACCGAAACTGCAACTAAAGCTGGTTTAAATTTAGTATGCACACCTGGTAACGATGTTGAGGCAACTACTGGTAAAGCTGCTAGTGGTGCAACTTTAATTTTGTTTACCACAGGGCTTGGTACACCTACTGGCAACCCAGTTTGTCCTACCATTAAAGTGGCTACAAACTCAGCATTGGCAAAGCGTATGAGCGATATCATAGACATTAACACTGGCGCTATAATTGAGGGGGAAAAAACCATTGCACAAATGGGTGATGATATTTTAGAGTATTGCATTAAGGCAGCAAGTGGTGAGGTAATACCAAAAGCGGTGTTGTTAAATCAAGATGATTTTATACCGTGGAAACGTGGTGTAAGTTTATAAGCATTTCACACAAAGTGTACTAAGAATACAAAGTACACGAAGTATTGTATAAAGCTTTTTCACTTACTGCAAATACGAGTTTAATTTGAACATTTTATAAATAATAAGTAAAGGGCTTTTTGGACTTTCCATCCTTTGTTCCTTTGCGTGAAATAGAAGCAACATGAAAAAATTCCTAGATGAGAATTTCCTTTTAAAAAACAAAACAGCCATTACCTTGTATCATGACTATGCCAAGGCGATGCCTATCATAGACTATCACTGCCACTTGCCACAACAGCAAATTGCAGAGGACAAAAACTTTGATAACCTTACCCAAATTTGGTTGTATGGTGACCACTACAAGTGGCGTGCTATGCGTACCAATGGTGTAAATGAAAGGTTTTGCACAGGTGATGCTACCGACTACGAAAAGTTTGAGCAATGGGCTGCTACTGTGCCTTATACCTTACGCAATCCTTTGTATCATTGGACGCATTTAGAGCTACAACGTTACTTTGAGGTACACGAAATATTAAACCCAGATTCTGCACAACGCATTTACGATGAGTGTTCTGCAAAACTGCGTACACCTGCTTTTAGCGTAAAGAATATTTTACGTAAAATGAATGTGGCTACTGTTTGTACAACCGATGATCCTTTGGATGATTTGGGCTTTCATCAGCAGTTAAAAGATGATGGTTTCGAAATTCCTATTCTACCAGCGTTTCGCCCAGATAAAGCAATGGATGTAAGCGACCCTGAAAAATTTGTTGCTTATACTAAAAAATTAGAGGCTGTTAGCAATATCAGTATCTCAAATTTTGATGACTTTTTATATGCCTTACAAAGCCGTCACGATTTCTTTGCATCTATGGGCTGTAGCGTAAGCGACCATGGCTTAGAAGAAATTTATGCTGAAGAATTTACTGGTGGTGAAATTGATGCCATTTTTACCAAAGTACATGCTGGTAAGCATTTAAACCATACAGAGCAGTTGAAGTTTAAGAGTGCCATGCTATTACATTTTGCAGAATGGGATTGCGAAAAAGGTTGGATACAGCAGTTTCACCTTGGTGCATTGCGTAACAACAATGGCAGAATGATGAACACACTAGGTCCTGATACAGGTTGGGATTCTATTGGTGATTTTAAACAAGGTCGTGCCTTGTCTAGCTTCTTAAGCAAGTTAGATACAGATGATAATTTAGCTAAAACTATTCTATATAACCTTAACCCTGCCGATAATGAGTTGTTTGCAACCATGATTGGTAACTTTAACGATGGTAGCACACCAGGTAAAGTTCAATGGGGCAGCGGTTGGTGGTTTTTAGACCAAAAAGATGGTATGGTTAAGCAAATGAATGCCTTATCAAACATGGGTTTATTGAGCAAATTTGTAGGTATGTTAACTGATAGCAGAAGCTTCTTATCATTCCCTCGTCATGAGTATTTTAGAAGAATATTGTGCAACCTTTTAGGCGAAGAAATGGAAAATGGCGAATTGCCAAACGATATTGCTTGGACGGGTAAAGTAGTACAAGATATTTGCTACTATAACGCAAAGAATTACTTCGGCTGGTAAAATTTTTATGCCACAAAGGCACTAAGTAAAATAAGTAGCACTAAGTCTTCGTGTTGCTTTTTGGCTTAGCGTCTTTGTGGCATTTTTATTCTTTAGTTACGGTTCTTGCTTTTTGCAACGCCCCTTTACCGTATTTATTCTTCACGCCATCAATGGCTTTGTAAAGTTTGTTTTTCTTAACACCATCATCAAATAGATTGCCTTGTAAGGCGTGATTTGTAAAGTCAGTTAAACGTACACCTAGTAAGCGTATTGGTTGCCCTTTACGGTACAATTGATGAAATAATTGCATGGCTGCTGGTATCAGTTCGTCGTCTCTAAAAGTATAATCAATAGTAGTTTGCTTGCTGGTAGTTTCAAAATCTGGATAGCGAATTTTTACTGCAATACAGCCAGTCATTTTTTCATCTTGGCGTAATTCGTACGCTACTTTTTCAGTCATTCGTACTAGTTCGCTCAACAAAAAAGCCATATCGGTTTTGTTATCTTCAAATGTATTTTCAGTAGAGATAGATTTTGCTTCGTGAAATGAATGTACCTCACTGGTATGAATGCCTTGTGCTTTGAAATATAAATCGCTGCCCCATTTACCCAATGTTTTCTCAAGCAGTTCTATGGGATATTTTACAATATCGCCTATATAAAAAATGCCCATTTTTTTCAGCGTCTCATAGGTTTGCTTACCCACACCAGAAAATTTATTGACAGGTAGCGGTGCTAGAAATTGTTGCTCCATACCAGGCTGAACAAATAAATAGCCATTTGGCTTTGCCTCGTCAGTTGCAATTTTAGCCACCATTTTATTACTAGCTAGCCCAAAAGAAATTGGCAACTCAGTTTTATTCATTATTTCTTGCCGCAAATCAATGGTCCATTGGTAAGGGTCAAAAAATTTATCCATGCCTGTAAGGTCTACGTAAAACTCATCAATACTAGCCTTTTCAAACAGTGGTGCTTTGGCAGCAATAATATCAGTAACCCAACGGCTATAACGGCTGTATTGCCCTCTTGTACTGCCAACCACAATCGCATGAGGACATAATTGCATGGCCTTTTTCATAGGCATGGCACTATGCACACCAAACTTTCTTGCCTCGTAGCTGCAAGTAGTAACCACACCACGTAAGCTAGCACCGCCCACAATTACTGCCTTGCCTTTTAGCGATGGATTAATGATGGCCTCGACACTAAAGAAGAAACTATCTAAATCTAAATGGGCAATATAGCGTTGTGGTGCAGCCATATAACGAAGGTAAGTTTTAGTAAGAGGAAACGTAAGAAGTGAAAAGTGAAATATTAAAGCGGTTGTTTAGCTGAAATTGTAGCTGCTTTGTTTATTTTTACCCGCATGACAGACCTGCAAATTCTTCGTATCAGCATCACAGCATTTATTACAGATACCAATACCATACTGTCTTTTCTAGAAACCAATCTTAAAAAAATACCTAACAAACAAGTTGTAAAAACTGGTACTGTAAAGTTTCAAGACTATCTTGATTTATACCAAGCCATACAACAAAGTGCGGCACAGTTACAGTTAAATATTACCAACAATGCCATCAAGCAAGCCATAGCAGAATTGCCCACATTAAGCCAAGCCGACATTACTGTACATTACAACCAAATGTTTGATGTATTACGCTACATGGTATATCCTTGGGGTGTTTTAGCGTATTATAACAAAGCAAAAGCATTGATGGCAAAGTTGAATGAAGTGAGGGAAAAATTAGGTGAGGTAGATCGTTTCTTTTCGATTTAAAAAAATTATCAACATCTTTTATGAAAAGTATAAAAAATTGCATCTCTCTCGCATGAAATATTGTTTTGTATTACTGATACTAATAATTGCTTGCCAACAGGTAGACAAAAGAATTGTTACGAATCAACCTAAGAAAACAGAACAACAAACTCTAATAAAAGATTCTATTAGCTATGCACTAACCAAGCAAAATGTTAGTAGCCTTAAAGCAGAATTACTGCGACAATACAAGCAGAATAAGATTCCTCTCAAAACAGTCGAAGATAATTTTAATGCGATAATGATTGACTCTATCTTTCCTTATTGGTATGGTACAATATGGGATTTTAATGGTATCACACAAACACCTGGTAAAGGCACTATTGCCTGTGGCTATTTTGTAACTACCACTTTGCAGCAAGCTGGTGCTGTACTCAATCGTTCCAAACTTGGCCAAAGTGCATCAGAACAAATCATTAAAACGCTAGTTGTTACTAATGCCAAGAAAATCATTTGTAACCAGCCAATTGATAGTTTAATGGCTTATATCCTTAACAAAGGCAACGGTTTGTACATTATAGGTTTAGATAGCCATGTTGGCTTTATTTACAACGACAAAGGAGCTGTGTATTTTATTCATGCAAAATGGGCAAATCCAAAAGCTGTAGTTAAAGAAGCTGCCAAAACATCGGGCATTTTAGCAAGTTCAAAATATAAACAAATTGGCAAATTGAGTAGTGATTCGGTATTTCTAAAACGTTGGTTAAACGGTACTAAATTTTGAGGTAACTAATATTTAGCACCACATTTCCTGTGACATTCTATTTGTGACATTTTAAAATGTCACAGATTTTTTGTCACAACTAGCAAGTATATTAAAATTCATCTTCCTTCAACCATTGATAATTGCTCATTGAACATTAACCATTACATATTTCTTCCGTGCTTCCTTGCCCTGTGTTTCAAACCTCAATTCGTACATAATCTATGCTTTTTTGCAATAATTACACACATCTACGCAACATGATTAATCGCTTATTATGTTTGTTACAAACTAAGGTAGCATGAGTGTACATACTATTAATACCATTATAGATTTTTTAGAACCCATAAATCGCTACGAGTTAAGCAACGATGAGGGTTATAAAGACACCCAACTGGGTAAGCATATTCAGGCTTATGAAGATGAATTTCCTGACATTGCCAATGCAGATTTGGTAATGGTAGGCTGTGGCGAAATGCGTGGTACTGGTGGCAATAACAATACAGATGCACCTAATGCTGTGCGTACGGCTTTTTACAACCTGTTTCATTGGCATAAAAATGTAATAGTGGCCGATATTGGTAATGTAAAAGTTGGGGCTACTTTACAAGATACCTATGCAGCACTTAAAACCGTGGTGCAAGAACTAATAGAACAAGGCAAACGTGTGGTAATTATTGGCGGTAGCCACGATGTAACGTTGGCGCAATATGGTGCTTACGCCAATCTTGAGCAGATTATAGAAGCTAGTTGTGTAGATGCTCGTATAGATTTAGATATGGATAGCGTGTTGCCAAATGATAATTTTTTAATGGAAATGCTCACGGGTGTACCTAATTACATTAAGCACTACAACCATATTGGGTTTCAAAGCTATTTTGTACATCCGCAAATGCTAGAAACCATAGATAAATTAAGGTTCGATTGCTACCGTGTAGGCAAGGTGAAAGAAAGCCTAGAAGAAATGGAACCAGCCATTAGAAACAGCAATATGCTAAGTTTTGATATTGCGGCCATACAACATGCACACGCACCAGCCAATCATTTAACACCTAATGGATTTACTGGCGAAGAAGCCTGTGTGTTAATGCAATATGCAGGTATGAGTAACAACATTAATACCATTGGCATTTATGGCTATAATGCAGCACAGGATAGTCATGATTTAACAGCCAAACAAATAAGCCATTTACTTTGGTATATAATGGATGGTGTATATAAAAGCAAGCAAGAATCTGCCCTAGAAGACCGTAATAATTTCTACGAATTTACCATGGCATTTGCCGAAGTAGAAACGGTGTTTTTGCAAAGTAAAAAAACTGGCAGATGGTGGATGCAATTGCCAGACGAACGTTTTGTAGCTTGCAGCAAGCTAGATTATATTATTGCCAGCAATAATGATATTCCTGAAAGATGGCTACGTGCATTGGAAAGAAATTAGCAACATCAAAAACATACGTT
>JAYWCY010000326.1:0-4149 GCA_043780175.1 Chitinophagales bacterium | reverse complement strand
ATGAGCTAGACTTAGAAGAAGAGTTAGTGGTACGTAGAGAGATTGCAGTAAATGGCAAATCGAGAGCATTTATTAATGACACGCCAACTACTGTACAGCAGTTAAAAGCATTGGCATCGCTATTGGTAGATCTGCACCGGCAATTTGATACCTTAGAACTTGGTGATGAAGATTTTCAAAGAGAAGTAATAGATGCTTTGGCTAATAACCACGACTTATTACAAACTTATCAAACACAATACAGGCAATGGTTACAAGCTGCTAAGGCCTTACAGGATTTGCAACAACAAAAAGCATCTTTTAATAAAGAGTTAGACTATCATCAATTTTTATATGACGAGCTAGAAGAGGTGAGTTTGCAAGAAAATGAACTAGAAGCATTAGATGCTGAATTAAATTTATTAAGCAATAGCGAAGGCATTAAAACCACGTTAACTAAAACGCATTTTGATTTAAAAGAAAGTGAACAACCCATTATTTCTACTTTAAAGCAAGTCATTAATCAGCTGAATACTTATACCTCATTTCATCATGATTTACCAAGTGTGATTGAACGCTTACAATCTACCCATATAGAATTGCAAGATATTTCTGATGAAGTAGCACGTATTAATGATACGATTAATTTTGATGAAAAACGTATTGAATTTATTAATGAGCGTTTGGCTGTTGGGTATAAATTATTAAAGAAACATGGTGTAAAATCTACCTCAGATATATTAACTATTCAGGCAGAATTACAAGCGAAATTGCAAGCTGTTTTAAATATTGACGATGCTATTTTACTAAAAGAAAAAGTAGTTACACAATTATTACAGCAAGCCGCTAAAACTGCTGAAATATTGGCTGGTAAAAGGTTACAGCAAGCGCAGCCTTTGGAAAATAATGTCAATAATTTGCTGCATCAAGTAGGCATGCCTAATGCAAGATTGAAAGTGCAGATAAAAGATACAGTATTGAATTTGTATGGCAAAAACGATATAGAATTGTTGTTTGATGCTAACAAAAGTAACCGATTCGAACCTATACGTAAGGTTGCAAGTGGTGGCGAATTAAGTAGGTTGATGTTGTGTATTAAAAGTTTGGTGGCAAAAAGTATGGATTTACCAACCATGATTTTTGATGAAATTGATACAGGTATTAGTGGTGAAGCTGCGAAACAAGTTGGTGCTATTATGAAGGATTTGGCAGCCAATCGTCAAATTATTTGTATTACACACCAGCCACAAATCGCGGGTAAGGCCAATGCACATTATTTTGTGTACAAAGAAATTAAAGGCGATGCTGTTAAAACCAATATTCGCTTACTGACAAATGACGAACGTATTACTGCCATTGCACAAATGTTGAGTGGCGAAAAGCCCACTGCCGCAGCTTTAGAAAATGCAAGAGAAATGGTGATGAATTAAAACAATATCATGAATTTAGCTGCCGTTTTGCCAGTCATAGCATTGTCATTGCCAGCATATTTCTTAAGCAAGTATGCCGAGACAAAAATTAACCCGCACAAAAATATTCAACGCTTTTTATCGTGGTCTGTTATCGTCATTTTAATATGTGTCGTATATTTTTGGATATGCTTGTTTTTGTATACTATATTTTTTCTTCACAAAGCATAGTCATAAACATTATTTTTACCGCCTCAAATTTTAAATACAAAATTTTAAACCATAAATTAACTAACGATGGCATACAACTTATTAAAAGGTAAACGTGGTATTATATCTGGCGCATTAGACGAAAATTCAATTGCATGGAAAGTTGCTGAAAAAGCACATGAAGAAGGTGCCACTTTTGTACTAACCAATGCGCCTATTGCAATGCGTATGGGCGAAATCAATAAACTAGCAGAGGCTACTGGTTCTCAAATTATCCCAGCCGATGCAACAAGTGTTGAAGATTTGACCAACTTATTTACCCAATCACAAGAAATTTTAGGTGGTAAAATTGACTTTGTATTACACTCAATTGGTATGAGTGTAAACATTCGCAAAAAAATTCCTTACACAGAATCTAATTACGATTTTTTTCAAAAAGGTATCGATGTTTCTGCATTGTCTTTTCATAAAATGCTGGCAGTAGCTAAAAAATTAGATGCTATTAACGAGTGGGGAAGTGTTGTTGCTTTAACCTATATGGCAGCCCAACGTACATATCCTTTTTATACCGATATGGCCGACATTAAAGCCATGCTAGAAAGCATTGCACGTAGCTTTGGCTATCATTATGGTGTAGATAAAAAAGTACGTATCAACACTGTTTCTCAATCCCCTACAAAAACCACAGCAGGTAGTGGTATTAAAGGTTTTGGCGATTTCTTCGATTATGCAAATGCCATTGCGCCACTAGGTAATGCCACTGCACAAGATTGTGCAAATTACTGTGTGACTTTGTTTTCAGATTTAACCAGAATGGTAACTATGCAAAACTTATTTCACGATGGTGGTTACTCTACCACAGGTGTAAGTAGCGAGGTGTTAAGCAAGTTTGGTATTGAATAATATTTTCACACAAAGCAACAAAGAAGGCTAAGTACATTAAGTAGATATTCCTGTTAGCTCTATGAGAATACATAAGGTTTTTTCCGTCTATAGTATTCTTTGTTTCTTTGTGTGAAATGCTACTAAAATTAGAGTCATGCCCTTTATAGAATACGTTGGTTTGTTTGGTGCATTTTTAAGTGCCATTACATTTATACCACAAGTATTACATGCCTACAAAACAAAAAGTGTAGGCGATTTAAGTTGGGGTATGCTGTGGATTGTTTTCACCAGCGTTATTGTTTGGTTGGTGTATGGTGTTGCAAAAGGGTTATTGCCAGTTATTATAGCGAATAGTATTATTTTAGTTTTAGCAAGTGTGTTACTTTATTTTAAGTATAAGTTTAAATAAATGCTACCTTGCTTGTGAAGCAGTTTTCAATTATATCCTTTATCTAGCCTTCACATGCAAAAATTTATCTATTTCAGTATTTTTACAATGCTATTGAATTCTGTTCTTACAAGCATTACTGCTCAAAAATTATCTCCTTGCGATAAAAACGCCACACAACCAACCATCAATCTGCTCAATAATTTTAAAAAAATATCTACCCAAGGGTTTTTGTTTGGTCATGAAGATGCAACTGCATACGGTGTAAGCTGGAAAAGTGAACGCAACAGAAGTGATGTTAATGATATAGTAGGCGATTTTCCTGCATTATATGGTTGGGATATTAGTTATTTAGAATTGAAGAAGCGTAAAAATATAGACAATGTAAAGTTTCGAAAGCAACGTAAATTGGTAAAACAAGCTTATGCAAATGGCGCTATTAATACATTTAGTTGGCATTGCAGTAGCCCTTTAAACGCAAAAGAGGGTGCTTGGGATACAACACATGCTACCGTAGCAAGTATATTACCTTGGGGCGAAAATCATGACCTCTATAAAAAATGGCTGGATAGAATAGCTATTTATTTTAATTCATTAATAGATGATAGTGGTAAACCAATACCAATACTTTTTCGCCCCTTTCATGAACTCACGGGTAATTGGTTTTGGTGGGGTAAAAGTGCTTGTTCAGATTTAGAATACAAAGCATTGTGGCGTTTTACAGTTGCATATTTACGAGACGAAAAGCACTTACATAATCTATTATATGTTTACAATACAGCTGATAATTTTGATACTGAGCAAGAATTTTTAGTAAGATATCCTGGTGACGATATGGTAGATATTATCAGTTTTGATTCATACCAATACACTAACCCAAAAGAGGATAGTAGCTTTAGATATAAAACAGCGTATAAGTTATCAATACTTAAAAAAATTGCTACTGATAAGCAAAAGGTATTTGCACTGGCAGAAACTGGTTATGAGGCAATACCAGCAGCAGATTGGTGGACAAATATGCTATTGCCCGCAATAGAAAATAGTGGTATAGCTTACGTTTTGCTGTGGCGAAATGCTGGCTATTCCGCCAAAATGAAGAAAATGCACTATTACGTACCGTATAAAGGCCAAGTATCAGAGGCTGATTTTAAATTATTTTATTCAAATAGTAAAACATTGTTTCAGAAAGAAGTTAGTCAGTTTAGGATGTATAATTAGCCATATAGTTCAAAGTGAATATCTTTCTTTTCGTAACCCAAGCCCATTAATCTTTCTCTA
>JAYWCY010000325.1:0-3303 GCA_043780175.1 Chitinophagales bacterium | reverse complement strand
CCATAATTATATGCAAATGTTTTACCACGTCCGTATTCGTAGTTACTTTCAGGTTCTGCAATAAATCCTTTTTCTAAAACAGTGCTGGTATTAACATCTACTTGCCAGCCTTTTCTATCTTTAGTACCTTTTTTTGTAGTAATTACAATTGCACCATTAATACCTCTAGAACCATATAATGCAGATGCGTTTGTGCCTTTTAAAACAGTATAGGTTTCAATATCATCTGCGCTTACATTCCAAGTATCAGTATTTACTGGCACACCATCAACCACAAACAATAAATCTTTACTACCACGTAGCACTAACTCAGGACGACCAAGCATTTCTGAACTTGCACCTACGCTTAAACCAGCAATTTTACCCGCTAGAGAATTAATGGGATTAGCATCTCTTGCTTTTACTAAATCTGCACCTTTTACTTCTTGTACAGCATAGCCCAATCTTTTAACTTCTTTTTTAATCCCGTACGCTGTAACTATCACTTCTGTTAGTTGCTTAGGGTCATCAGCAAGTATAATGTCTAATTCTGTTTTACCAACAATAGATACTTCTTGCGAAATAAACCCTAAAGAGGTAATAATTAAAGTGTTTTCTTTTTGAGGAAGCGTAAATGTAAAGTTACCAGCGTTATCAGTTGTAGCACCTCTTTTTGAGGCTTTCCCTACGATAGATGCACCAGCAATACCAACTCCTGTAGAATTGTGTATTTTACCAGTAAGTGTTTTGTCCTGTGCCATTAGCGATGCTGTAAAGCATAGCAGTAATGTGCAGGTAATTAAGAGCTTTTTGCTTAGTTGCATGATTGTTTTAAATTTTGTGCAACATTAGTTTTGGCAACTTAACAAATCGTTCACAACTGATTATCAAAATGTTAACGAATTGTCAGGATGGATAAGATAACATTAGCGTAACCTTTTTATAACAATGACTTAACTAGGACATGCGTTCTTCACGCTTTATTTATATATGAGCAATAATATTACAATACATACTGCAAACGTTAATGACGTGTTTGTGGTACACCAATTAATTAATGCACTAGAAAATGTTACTACTAATTTTGATTTGTTTAAAGACATTTATCTAAACAATCTGCAACAGCCTTCTATTGTTTATTTGGTGGCAAAAGTGGCTAGCAAAGTAGTAGGTTTTATAAGTGCCCATGGACAGTTACTACTTCATCATACGGGTTATGTTTATGAAATTCAAGAATTTTATGTTCAAGCTGCATATCAAGGCTTAGGTATTGGAAGTGCTTTATTAAATAATTTAGAAGTGGCCGTTAAAAATAAGTCCGCTGTTTCGCTTGAAGTTACAGCACAAAAGAAACGAACACAAGCACATAGATTTTATATTAAAAACAAATTCATTAACACACATTTAAAATTTACTAAACAACTCTAGTATGCTTAAATCAATCTTATTTTTTTATTTATTCAGTGTAGGTATTGCAGTTGTTGCTCAAGAAAAGCACCAGCCAATTGTAAAAAGCGATACGCCAAACGACACAGTGAATGTAGTGACCATGCCTTTTAATAGGTTAATACAGTCTGCTGGCAAAGTAATTACCTATGGCAACCCATCTTTAGAGAATCATACACTAGACCTGTGTTCAATACCAGAAACCGCATTGCTTGCTGTTGAAGATAGATATGGTGTGGCAATTATTAATCCTACTTTACAAAAAGTACAATACCGCTGGGCTTACGAATCTAATAAAGATTACAAAACTTGCATGTCAACGTATTCGGGTATTAAATCATTTATCAGTAATGGCAATACGTATATAGTTTGGTCGGCGGCCGGTAAAGGTGCCATTTCTTACATTATGATAGCAGAATGGAACGGCGAAGTATTTACGAAAATAACACATATGCCCATTACTGTATTACCTCCAGCTACCAATGCCTTACCCAATGATATTGCTATAACAAATGAAGAAGGTAAAACATTTTTATACGTTGTATTAAACGGCAATAACCAACTACTAAAAATTAATTTTGCTACCCAACAACTTATTTGGTCTGCAAATACTGGTGTTGCACCTTATGGTGTTTCTATCATCAACCAAAAAGCTTATGTAACCAATTGGGCGGGCCCATTAGTTACAGATACCACTTTAGAATATGCCGGTACACCTTGGGGCAAAGCTTACACCAACCCAATTACTGGTGCTACAAAAGCTGGCAGTTTGTCTATTATCAATACAAAAGATGGCACTGTTACTAATCAATTAGCACTTGGCTTACACCCTAATGCAATTATTAGCAATCACAACAAAATTTTATTATATATACCAAATGGTAATAGTGATTTCGTATCAGTGGTAGATGTAAAAACTGAAAAAGTAATTGATTCTATTAATGTGGGATTATTTGTAAATGGCTATAAGTATTATGGTAGTAGCCCTAATGCATTAGCCATTAATGCAACTGACGATACCCTATATGTTGCTAATGGTTTAGACAATGCAATTGCTGTTGTTGCACTAAAAGGCATCAATAAAAATAAAGTACAAGGTTATATACCTACCGAAGCCTATCCTTCTGGCATTGTTATATTTAATAATAACTTATGCGTTACCAATTTAGAGGCAAAAGGTGCCAAGGTTTTATCCGAAGCAAACGAGTTAAACAAAATTGAGGATAATTCTATTACTGCTTATAGTATTCACAAGCAGTTGGCATCGGTAAGTATTATTCCACAGTTTACCAAAGCCCAATTATTAGGCTACACTAAAAAAGTTCGAGCATTAAACTTAGTTGCAAAAGCCGCCATCTCCCAATTGCCGCCACGTAACAATGTTTTACCAAAGCCTTTGCCACAGCGTATTGGCGAACCATCAATTTTTAAACATGTTATTTATATTATTAAAGAAAACAAGACGTACGACCAAGTTTTTGGTGATATAAAACAAGGTAGGGGCGATGAGAAACTATGTGTGTTTGGCGACAGTGTTACACCCAATCAACATCAACTAGCTACTACTTTTGGCCTGCTTGACAACTACTATGCTTCTGGTAAATCATCTGCCGAAGGGCATCAATGGACAGACGCCGCAATGGTTTCAGACTATATCGAAAAAAACGTAAGGGCTTGGTTTAGAAGTTACCCACATAGACAAACAGACGCATTAGTATACAACAAAAATGGCTTTATCTGGAACAATGCTTTAGACCATGGCAAAACAGTAAAAGTATATGGCGAAGCTTGTACCACACATTTTAATGAAAAGCAAAAATGGCTTGATATATATACAGATTACATGTCTGGCAAGCCATTAAACTTTACCAACACGAC
>JAYWCY010000324.1:0-3486 GCA_043780175.1 Chitinophagales bacterium | reverse complement strand
AATTAGTAATTGCTGAAATATTGTGTATGCATGTTGATGATAACATTTTAAATGATACTGCAAACATGATTGATCCTAAAAAATTAGCGTTAGTAGCTAGGCTTGGAGGTGATTGGTACTGCAAAGTAGATGCAACTAATTTGTTTGAAATAGACAAGCCTACAACGCAAATAGCGATAGGTGTTGATACACTACCAGAGAGTATCCGTAATAGTAGCATTTTAACGGGTAATAATTTAGGGCAATTGGCCAATGTGGTAGTAATCCCTTTTGTAGATGCGACTTTTACAGATGATAAACTTAAGAATATTTTTCAATATTATGCGTTAAATCCGACTGATATGGAACAGGAATTGCACACTTACGCGAAAGAATTATTAGCAGAAAATAAAGTGCAGGCTGCGTGGCAGGTATTATTATCAGGGGAAAATATTTAAGTGATAATCCTTTCAGCAATTCGTAATAAACCTATCCCATTACTAAGAAGTCTTCCTCACTCAACAACGATTCTTGCAATGGTTTAGCAGGTTGTAAGCTTCTAGCTTTTTCCATTACTTGTTGCACAATTTCATAAGTAGAGTTGGTTAATTGTAATTGTGTTTGTGGTGCTTGAGTTAACCAATCAGCAATTTGTAAGTGAAAGTTTGGTGTTAATTTATCTATAATTGGTACATTGAAATCTTTTAGTGCCGCGGCGTTGCACAACTGTTCATACTGCCCACGAATTGGCAAGCACATTAGACGTTTGCCCATGTACAAAGCTTCTGCTGGAGTTTCAAATCCTGCACCAGTAATGACACCGTGTGCTGTCATCATACTTTGGTTAAATGCAGTATTACTTATTGGCAAAAAAGTAACGTTTTCTATGGTTTGTTTTTGCTGCTTGGTTTTAGAAAACACTTCAAAGCACACATCCTTGCAAGCTCGTAAATTTTGTAGCACAACCCCATCACTGTAATGAGATAAATAGACAGTTACATGACCTTTATCAACTACTTCAGCTTTTAAAATATCATCCTTAATTATCGGACTAAAAATAAAATCATCATACTGCTTAAAGTGAACCCCTATATAGCTTTCGGAAGTTGCATAATGCTGTAATACTAGCTCACCCATCCAATCTTTTTTAGCTGGTCTAGGTGTATATTTACTTTGAAAACTTGCTTGGTGGCCAAAGTTGATTGAAGGAATACCTTTTAATTTACAAGCCAAAGAAGTAATACTATCAAAGTCATTGATTACTACATCGTATTTTTCTACTGGCAATCCTTTGGCTTCTTTGTAAATGCGAGAAATAGACAATTCTTGCCACATTTTCCAGTAGTCTAAGCCGCCTCTATTACCATAAAACAAGCTGATACCTTTGCTACGATATTTAATAGGTAATGCAGGATTTAAATTGCTGTTGCTTCCACTTAAAAATACATCAACGCTACCGTATTGTTGTAAGTAAGGCAGCAATTCCATCGCTCTCGCGATGTGCCCATTACCAGTTGCCTGAACGGCATAGAATATGCGTAGCCCCTGACTCATAATGATAAGTTTATCGCGTTACCAATATTCATTTTTGAGGCAAACAAAAGTATTTCTTCAGGCATCACATTTAACTTTGGTAGCCGTTTTTCCATTGTTACTACAGGTGCAGCATTGGTACTAAAAGCCTTTTCTTCATACTGAAAAATAGTCCATTCGTTATTGTGATATTCTAAAGCGGTGAGATTTTCAATCCAATCACCACTGTTGAGATATGTAACTTTTCCTTTTTCGGTAACAATTTCTCTTTTTTGTGGTTGATGGATATGACCACATATTACATAATCGTATTTTTTCTCTATTGCAAGCTCAGCAGCTGTTTGCTCAAAATCGCCGATCCAACTTACAGCTTTCTTCACGCCATTTTTTACTTTTTTACTAAAGCTCATCTTTTCTTTACCCATCAATTTTAGTATCCCATTTACAAAACGGTTTAGCACAATCAGTAAATCGTATCCATGTCCACCCAATTTTGCCAGTATTTTGGCACTACCTTTTGTTGTTGCATCAAATACATCACCATGAAACACCCACGTCATTTTACCATTTATTTCCATCACCAGTTTATCTGTTAACTCAAAGTTGCCAAGCTGTATACCGCTATATCTGCGCATCACTTCATCATGATTGCCGGTGATATAAATCACTCTTGTGCCTTTACTTAATAAGTTCATTATTTCTTTAATCACCTGCATATGTGCTACAGGAAAATAGCGTTTATTAAACTGCCAAACGTCAACGATATCGCCATTCAGAATTAAGACTTCTGGCGAAATGCTTTTTAAGTAGTTCACAATTTCTGTTGCATGACAACCAAAAGTGCCTAAGTGTAAGTCGCTCATCACCACTACTTCTACGTTACGTCTGTTCATTTTATTTATTGGTTTTTCAAAACTCAATAAATAGTATTACCGCATTGTGAATTATTAATGAAGAAATTGTTATGTACTTATAAAAGAGCGGGTTTTAAAAAGCGTTTATTGGGAGTACAATGTGGATGATAGTACTGTAAGGTTGCGCCTACTTAATAAGGAAGACATCTGTAAATAAAACGGCACAAAGTTTCATAGAGACTTTGTGCCGTTTGGCTTTGATAGTTCAATGATAATTTATGGAGCTACCAATCTAAAACCATTACCATGAATATTAACGATTTCAATTTTTTCGTCTTCTTTTAAATACTTGCGCAGCTTGGCAATGTACACATCCATACTTCTTCCATTAAAGTAAGTATCACTACCCCAAATTTTCTTTAAAGCACGTTCACGTGGTAATAAATCGTTTTTGTGTTCAGATAGCATTTTCAATAAATCGTTTTCCTTAGGCGATAAAGTTTGTGTGCCTGTAGCATGAATAAGCTGACGTAGTTTTGGATTAAAATGGTACATACCCAAGTCGAACTCAATATTTTCACTTATTCTATTGTCTTCTTCGTTACGCTTTAAAATGGCTTTAATTTTTAGCAATAACACTTCGCTGTCAAATGGTTTGGTAATATAATCATCGGCACCAAGATTATAACCTTTAATCAAATCTTCCTTCATTGTTTTAGCACTTAAAAAAAACAAAGGCACATCGAGGTCAATGTCTCTAATATCTGCTGCTAGTGTAAAGCCATCTACATGCGGCATCATTACATCCAGCAAGCAGATGTCAAATTTTTCACGCTGAAACGCAGCAAGACCTAGTCTACCATCACGTTCAAGCACCACCTCATAGTCGTTTAGCTCTAAAAAATTTTTTAAAACCATACCTAAATTGCTATCGTCTTCGCAAAGTAATACGCGCTATTTTCTTCCTTCCATAATTTTAGTTGTTTATACATGCTAAAGATAACGTTTGTTAGAAATATGGTTACATAATGGAAGCAAGGTTTTGTTAAAAGCGGCCAGTAAGCAATAGTTTGGGGCGAAATAAGGGCAGTTGGTAGATTTATTGGTATAAATAGTACAA
>JAYWCY010000323.1:0-4908 GCA_043780175.1 Chitinophagales bacterium | reverse complement strand
TTTTGGCAATAACAAAATTACCCGACCAAATAACGGCCGCCAATATTGCAAAACCAATGCCCATAACTGTATTGCTAGTTGTTTTTCCTGTCATTACCCATCCGCCAAACAGCTATTTAGGTTTGCTGAAAGTGGCTGCAATTTGGCGTTATTTTCTGTAATGTGCAGCAACTTACTTAGGGAAACTAATTTTGCCCATACTCACACTAGGTGCGTTGTTGCCAAAAAATGTGTTGCCACCACATAATGTTTCATTGGCAAGTAATGTAAATAGTACCGCTTCTTTTGCATCTGGATGAATACCTAAGTCTAGGGTATTTTTAATGGTAATATTGGGTAGTTGTAATTGAATATATTGTAATAATAAAGGGTTGTGCATACCTCCACCACTCACAAATATGCTAGTATTATTGTCATTTTTTATCATTTGCTGAAGCGCAGCAACGATAGCTTCTGCAGAAAAACGGTTGAGTGTGGCCATAACATCTACATGAGAAATTGAAGTAATGCCAGCATGTTGTTTTGCGGCTTCTAAATAAGCGATGTTAAATAATTCTGGCCCAGTAGTTTTAGGAAAATCAGCCGTAAAAAAAGGATGCGCTTGTAAGGCTTGTAATAAATCATTATTTACGGTGCCTTGCATGGCAATTGCAGCATCTGCATCGTAATATTTATCAGGAAAATATAATTGTATATAATTATCCATCATGGTATTACCTGGGCCAATATCGGTACAAATTACAAGGTTAGCGTTTAAGTTGCCTGGCAAAAAAGTAGCATTGCTAATACCTCCAATATTCAGCATAATTCTATCTTCACCAGTTTTACTAAATAACAAATAATCACCGTAAAGTGCTAAAGGAGCACCTTCGCCACCAGCAGCAATATGCTTTTGCCTGAAGTCGCTAATGGTAATAATACCCGTTGTTACTGCAAGATGGTCACCATCACCAATTTGTAAAGTACCGTTACCATAATTTGCCAAACCATGGAAACTTTTAGGTGCGTGGTAAATGGTTTGTCCATGGCTAGCAATTACATCAATATCAGTGTGGGCATAGCCCCACTTAGCTAAGCATCTATTTACCATTTGCCCATGCAAAATACCAATGTATTCGTTTAGCAAGCAAAGCTTTTCTAAATCGACGTTTTTTTTAGAGAAGATACTTTTTATATCCGCTTTAAATGCATCTGTGTAAGGCAGCGTTTCAAAAGCGAGAATTGTGATCTGTGTATCGGTACCAACGCCTAGACATTTGCATAAAGCCACATCCAAACCATCTAAGGATGTACCACTCATTAAGCCAATAATTAACCGATCGGGCTTATTGGCTATTTGGTAAAGTGTGGTAATGTTTGGGTTCATTGGTTAATAGGTGATTTTTCATGGTTCATAGCTTATGGTTAATAGGTAATTAACTTGCTATGAGCAATCACCTTTGACTACTTATCTATCCCAATGTTCTAATTTTAGCAATAATACCAGTGGTAGAAAACCCATCCACTATTTTATTAATTACCACTTTGCCACCATTGGCTATTACTTCTTTAGCGCCCACAATTTGCTCAATAGTGTAGTCACCACCCTTTACAATCACGTCTGGTAAAATAGCAGAAATTAATGCGAATGGTGTATCTTCTTCAAAAATTACTACAGCATCTACAATGGCTAAACTAGCCAGTAATAATGCACGGCTATGTTCGTTATTAATGGGTCTTTCCTCGCCTTTTAAACGCTTGGTACTGGCATCACTATTTACACCAATTATTAGTCTATCTGCTTCTTTAGCCGCTTGAGATAAAGAGAAAATATGTCCTTCGTGTAAAATATCAAAACAGCCATTAGAAAAGGCGATGGTTTTACCTGTCAATTTCCAACCTTTTACTGTTGCTAAAAATTGCGGTAAAGTGTATATTTTTTTTTCAATTGCATCAATTTGTTTCATGCGTATTTGCTTTTATTGCTTACTTTATTGAACTGTAAAGGCTTTAAGAGCCAAGGAAACCCGAATTGATTAGACGTATTATTCACCAATTTCAACTGATTCTAGTGCAGTCATCTCTTTCTTTTTATTGTACCAAGGCAATAATCCCACACAAATAGATCCAATTGAAACAATCACTAAAAACTGAGCAAAATACTGGAGTGTGCCATTCGCAAGGCCAATTGAATTTGAAATGCCATTCTTTTCTAAAACAGTTGCTAAAAATGGCGCATAACCAATACCAGCTGGTGTGATCACCATGCCGATACTCGCAAAAGCTAGTCCAGAAATGGCAACTGATAAACCTAGATTTGCTGTGCCTTGTGTTGCTTGCAATCCTACCCAAGTACCTAATACATACATGCTCCAAATACCTGCTGTACACAATAAAAATTTGCCCTTTTGCTGTAAATTTTTAATGCTCACTAAACCTTCTACAACACCTAAAAGAATTTTTTTCAGTCCAATTACAATCTTTAAATGAGAAAATTGTTTAAACCAAACTTTTATTGAAACAATCATCGCAATTAAAATAATCATCGCAACACTAACTTTAGTTACTGAAATGCCGCCAGTTTTGTCATGAAATATTTTTAAAAGTAGTTCTTTTCCATATTCTCCTACAACTTCATATTGCAAAAAAAAAGCAAGCAAAAAAAACAACACTAAGCACACAACATCAAATGCACGTTCAATCACCACTGTTCCAATTAGTTTTTCGGTAGGAATTTTTTCGTAGCGCGTTAATAAGGTACATCTCACTACTTCGCCCATCCTTGGCACAGCAAAATTTACCAAGTATCCAATCATTACTGCAAAAAATACATTAATAGTTGAAGGTTTATAACCCATTGGTTGCATTAATATCTTCCAGCGGATACTACGTAAAATATGGCTACTACTTAATATGATAAATACTGGAATAAGTAACGCAAACTTTGCTGTACGTAACGATAATTTAAATTCATCCCATTTATCTGGCGGGATTTGCTGCAAGCTCCACCACACAAGAAAAACCCCAATACCGAGAAATATGAGATACTTGAGCGCATTAGTTATTTTCTTTTTCATTCAGTACCAACAGTTTAAGATGCTTTGCAATTTACTAAACCCATTTGTATCTATAACTTATTTCCTGCTTTTGGAAAAATAACCCATGGTTTAAAAGTTTTCGCTATTTCAAATTCCATTAAAGCGTAAGATATAATAACAATTACATCACCAACAGCGCCTTTGCGTGCTGCAGGGCCATTTAAGCAAATAACGCCGCTACCTCTTTTACCTTTAATGATATAGGTTTCAATACGTTCGCCATTGTTCACATTCACTACCTGGATTTTCTCGTTTTCTATCAGATTGGCTGCATCCATTAAATTCTCATCAATGGTTAAGCTACCTACATAGTTTAAATTAGCTTCTGTAATGGTAGCTCTATGAATCTTTGATTTTAATACCTGTATTTGCATAATAAGCGCAAAAGTAGGGTTGAGAATACAAAATATTTCGATTGATAACATTTTAAAATAAGCTAGTCTAATAACCAATTATCTATCAACCTTATGCCATCTAAAAAAGCTGCAATTAGGGCAACTTTTGGCGTATCAGCATTAAATTCGTTTTGTGATTCTAATGTATTGGCATTACAAATGGCTACATAGTCTACTTTATCAAAACCACTGCTGTATAAATTATTGATAACAGTAGCTTTTAATTCTTCTAGACTTATTTTATTAATATTATCATTAATATAGTTAAGCGATTGGTAGATAATAGTTGCTTTTTGTTTACTGTTATCGTTTAGCCTAATATTTCGGCTACTCATTGCCAAACCAGAGCTTTCTCTAAGTGTATTGCCAATAATTAATTGCGTTGTTATGCCAGTTAATGCAATTAATTGTTGTACTACCATGCACTGCTGATAATCTTTTTGGCCCAAAAACATATAATTAGGTACTACAATTTCTAATAATCTATGCACAATCTGGCACACACCTTGAAAATGATTAGGTCTAAATTTACCTTCTAAAACAGTTTCTAAAAAACCAAGTTGGTAGTGCGTTTTTAATGAGGTGCCAGTAGGGTACATTTCATGTGCTGAAGGCAAAAACAGTACGTCGCAATGGGCTTGTTCTAATAGGCGAATATCATTTTCTATGGTGATGGGATATTTCTCAAAGTCCTTGCTATCATTGAATTGTGTAGGATTTATAAATATGCTGCAAACCGTAATATTACATTGAGATCTACTCATGGTAATAAGTGATAAATGACCTTGGTGTAAGGCACCCATAGTAGGTACAAAACCAACCGAATAGCCTTTAATTTTTTGTTGATGGAGGTGTCTTTGTAAGTCGTCAATCGTTTTAAAAAGTATCATTTATTAGTATCGTATTTGAGTGAAGTTTGCGTTACCACCAATTTTCGCAGTATTTCCTTTACTTTTGCAAACTTGTTTTTCGGCTAATATAAAAAAGCATCTTATCAATGTCAAAGAAAAGAATTTTATTCATAGCCACAGAGATGTCGCCCTATTTAGAGTTGACTGAGTTTGCTGGAATGGTTAATCGTCTTGCTATAAAAAGCAACGATACTGGCCTAGAAGTGCGTTGCATTATGCCCAGATTTGGTGTTATTAATGAACGTAGACATAGGTTACATGAGGTTGTGAGACTTTCTGGTATCAATGTTTCTGTTGACAATGACGACTATCCATTACAAATTAAAGTTGCTTCTTTGCCCAATGCAAGATTGCAAGTGTATTTTTTAGAAAATGAAGACTTCTTTAAGCGCAAACAAATTTTTCATGACGAAAATGAAGAATGGTTTGATGATAATGGCTTAAGAACGATTTTCTTTTGCAAGGGGGCTTTGGAAACTGTTAAAAAATTCGGTTGGGCACCAGATGTGGTGCATTGCAGCGGTT